>DAOOJC010000134.1:0-5127 GCA_035384905.1 Acetivibrio sp.
GCTTGTGGCAAAAATAACACCGGAGAATGCAACAAATAAAGAGATAGTCTGGACAACGAGTGACGATGATATTGCCAAGGTATCATCGACCGGTATGGTTACAGCCGTTTCAGCAGGAACTGTTACAATAACTGCAGCAAGCAAGGAGGATCAAAAGATCAAGGCTGTATGTACCATAACTGTAAAAGAAACAACGGTAAGTGATATAAGTCTTAGCCAAAGGACTGTTACCCTTGCAGTTGGTCAATCAATTACTTTGAAGGTTGATTTTTATCCTTCTAGTGCCAATAATAAGGGATTGGATTGGAAAACAAACAATAGTTCTGTGGCACAGGTTAGCAGCGGAGGAGTTGTTACAGCAAAGGCTGTAGGAACTGCAATAGTAACGGTAACCAGTAAGGCAAACCCGTCATGCAAGGATACATGTACCGTTTATGTTGAAGAGGCACTTCCTATACCCACTGAGCCTGTTTACGATCCCGGTGTTATTCCAGGTGCAGGAGGCGGAGATGTTCCGATCGTATCTATTGATGAAACACCGAGTCCAAGTGCTAAGCCTACGCCTACACCGAGCGGTACTTCATCACCTGCAGTGACCCAAACACCAACGCAGGGTAACGATAAGCCGGGCAGCCTTGATTCCTTTACAGATATAAAGGGACATTGGGCAGCAACATTTTTTGAAGATTTGTTGCAAAAAGGAATAGTAAGCGGATATCCGGATAAAACTCTCAGACCTAATGCACCGATAACCAGAGCAGAAGCTGCTGTAATGGTTATGAAGGCAGCGGGATTTGATATATCCGGCAACACTGCACTTACATGCACCGACAAAGATACGGTTCCGGATTGGGCAAAGGCATATGTCGCAACTGCGATGTATAAAGGAGTGGTTAAAGGATATGAAGATGGTTCCTTTAGACCTTCCAACAGGTTGACACGACAGGAGACAGTGGTTCTGGTACTGAGAGCTTTTGGAATAGAGGAAGCTCAGGATAAGAGCCTATCCTTTGCCGATTCAAATACGATACCGGCTTGGTCTGCAGGTTATATAAAGAAAGCGGTTGAGTTGGGAATAATTAAGGGCTATAGTGATAATACCTTTGGCCCGACAAGAGAGATAACCCGTGCAGAGGTTGTTACCATCATTTCAAAGTGTATGCAGCTTAAGAAGTAATAAATCTCTGAAAAGTTAATATGTATTGTTTAATGAAAGGAGTCCGGGGATGTCAACCCGGGCTCCTTTACCTTTCTTCTCTATAATGATATGTACCCTTAATGAAGGAAAAGGGTTGGTTCCTGTGGAAAAGAATATATCGGTGAAGTATGAAGGGTTATTTTTCGATATAAAAAGTATTAAAGTTTTTTTGAAATTGGAATATACGATGATATCATGCACATAAAAAAATCAAACCTGTTCGAAGTTATGTACCGAAGGGAGAATGATCTAGTTGGATGCCCGGAAAAACAAAGGTACCAGAAAAGAAAAACACATGGATGAATCAGTCTATGATGCTTTTATTTTTACCCTCAAACAGATAAAGGAAGGGAATCAACAGCTTAGAGATGAGTTTATAGCCGAATATAAGCCGTTTATACTAAAGGTAACATCAAATGCACTGGGCAAGTATATTGATACTCGCAATAATGACGAGTTTGGCATTGCCATGTCTGCATTTAATGAAGCTATTGACCGGTTTGACCCTGCTAAAGGCTATAATTTTTTTCTTTTTGCCGAACAGGTTATAAGAAGGCGGTTGATTGACTATTTTAGGAGAAACAAGGATAATAAGGAGTATCCGTTTTCATATTTTGAAGACGATAATGATTATTACGATGAAAGCTGGATATCCGATTCATTTACCGGGTTTGAAGACGTTGAGATACAGGAGGAAATTGATAATTTTAAAAAGAAGCTGAGTGAATTCGGAATAACCTTCGTTGATTTGGTATTAAACGTACCAAAACACAAGGATTCAAGAAGACTATGCATTAAGATAGCCCAAATGCTGGCAGAAGATGATCAGCTATACAGGACATTGATGAGAAATAAGAACATACCGAGAAATGAGTTGAAGAAAAAAGCCAAGGTACATGGAAGAACCATAGGAAATAATAGAAAGTATATTATAGCTCTTTGTTTGATTTTAAAGAGTAACCTCAGCCTTTCAAAGAGATATTTGGAATATACTATGGAGGGGGGAAGATAACATGAATAGAACGGGAATTATATATGATATTCAGAATAACAGAGCTGTGGTTTTAACATCTGAAAGCGAATTTGTTATGGTTAAAAAACGCCGGGACATGAGCATCGGACAGCAGGTGAGGTTTGAAAACAGGGATGTTTTTAGCCCTAACAGAAGATTACTTTTAAATGCTGTAGCTCTTGCCGGTGTTGCAGCAGTTTTGATTGTGACATTTCTATGCTACCGGTTTTTCCTTCCGGGAAATAATTGGAATGTATATGGTTATATCGGTGTTGACATAAATCCCAGTGTGGAGTTTGAAATCAAGAAGAACCATCGGGTTTTGAAAATGAGGCCTCTCAATGAAGAAGGGAAACAACTAATCCGGGAATTGGATATCAACGACAAAAAGATTGAGGATGCCGTTTCCGAATTAATAGGAAAATCTATTGACATGGGCTTTATTGAATCGGTTGATGAGAGAATAGTACTTATTTCCGGGGCACTAAAGGATGAAAAGAGTAAAGAAAGCTCCGGTAATGATAAAGAGGAAACCAGACTGTATAATTTACTGAACAATATAAAAAGCGAGATAGATAATGACAGAGTAGAAGGGCACATAATTTTGCTAGGCTCACAAGAAAGAAAGAATGCTTTGGAAAAAAACATTCCCATGGGGAAATACGGTTTGTACTTAGAAGCTGAAGAATTGAAGGCAGGCATAACCTTTGAAGATATCTATGATATGAGTGTAGCTGAAATGATTGAAAAATTGAATAAAATCGAACCACAAGAGTCAGCTGATGTTTCAAATTCTGAAAATTCACCGATACCAACGCCGAAACATGATATAAAAACGCCGAAATCTGAGATATCAACTCCACCGTTATCGCAAAAAAATGATTCAGTTCAGGAACCGACATCAATTAAAACATTGACACCTAATCCAACTGCAACGCATATTGACACAAGAAGGCCTGGAACTTCTGAACTGCCGACGAACACACCGGTAGGGACATTGGAGCCGACCCAAAAATCAATGCCGACTCCAATGAAAGTACCAGCAAAAGGAAGCTTGAGAATACAGTATTATAGCAAGGCTGATAAAGAAATTGTCCAGGGAATTGACTATAGCTTTAGAATGTTTAACACTACAAGCAGCGTAATTGATATGAGAAATGTAAAAGTAAGGTACTATTTTAAGGAGGGTGTCCCTATAAACAGCATGAACAGTGCAATATATTTTTACAGCTTGGGAAAAGAAGAGGATGTTCACTGCAAGTTTTATAATTTGTCAGGTTCCGATAAAGCGAATAATTATCTGGAAATTACTTTTAGTTCGGGAAGCCTTTCCCCTGATGAGATACTTTATATAACGGCAATGTTTTATAAAAATGATTGGGGTGAATTTGATCAGAGTGATGACTATTCGTATAACCCGATGGATACTTATGTGGATTGGGAAAACATGACCGCCTATATAAATGATGTACTGGTATGGGGACAGGAGCCTTAGTGCTGCAGTTTTTTCCTTCACCTTTATTATTTTTTGCTTGGGGTTATAATTATTATGGGAATTGTGCTATAATATAAAAATAAAACAGGATAAAAGGAGAGATTCAGTACTTATGAGTATTTTTGCACAATGGAACGAGATTGTTGAAAAGGAAAGAACAAAGGAAGAAAATGATAAGCTTTGGGAAGAATATTTGATGAAAGAGAAAAATATGTATGAGTACATACTGGAACATCATGATGAGGCTGTAAGCGGAAAACTTACTGAGCTTGCACAAAAGTTTAATGTGGATGCGGTTTCATTTGTTGGTTTTATAGACGGCATCAACACCAGTCTCAAGGAAAGTATTGTGCTTGAAGACTTGAAAGAGGATTCGGATATAAAGTTTGATGTGGATTTTGAGAAACTTTACTATAACATGCTGGATGCAAAAGCACACTGGCTGTATAACCTTCCTCAATGGGATGGTGTACTGACTCAGGAGAAAAGGAATGAAATCACAAAGGATTATAACAAATCCCATATAGCAGTCAGCAACAAGGTGGGAAGAAACGACCCCTGCACATGTGGCAGCGGCAAAAAGTATAAAAAATGCTGTGGTGCTTAAAACCGGTTTTTTGTTATTTATTTATTGCTGTCCTTGTTGTTATTGACCAGGTAAGCAAAAAATATGCTGCTTCGAAATTAAAAGGTGTTATTTTTCCTATCAGGGCAGGGATTTTCAGGTTTATCATAGTAAAAAATCCTGGGGCTGCTCTGGGATTTTTACGAAAGAAACAGTCTTTCCTGAAAATCATTACCCTGATTATGGTTATCTTTCTTCTTACATAT
Organism: Acetivibrio sp.; assembly: GCA_035384905.1. Lineage (GTDB taxonomy): Bacteria > Bacillota > Clostridia > Acetivibrionales > Acetivibrionaceae > Hungateiclostridium. Next base: position 4,537 of record DAOOJC010000134.1, read on the forward strand.
ACCACCCTGTCACTTATATATAAAGAGCCTGTAAAGGACATTCTTTCGTTGGCTTTAATATCGGGAGGGGCCTTAGGCAATTTTGTTGATAGGATTAGGCATAAATATGTAATTGATTTCATCAGCTTGAATATAAAAAGATTCCCTGTTTTCAACATGGCGGATGTATTTATTGCAACTGGTTTTGTTCTGTATATTGTTTAGAGAAGTTATTGCTGAAGCTATTCAGTAAGAAGATATTTAAGGTGCTTTCGAACCTTTACGCTTACTATGCTTGCAATACACACTTTTAATATATCTCCAGGGATAAAGGCCAAATTGGCCAACAACAGAGGCAATGAAAGGAAATTGCCTGTCCTCTCATAACAAAGCCAGGGAATACCTATTGCGTAAACTACGATTATACCGCCCATTGCACAGGCAACACCTGTTCTCAAAATATTGCAGTCCTTTCCCTTAAGAAGGGATATTGTAATTGCACCTATGAGAAAACCAATAATGAATCCGCCTGTAGGACCGGATAAATATGCCAGACCTGCTCCGCCTTTACTGAACACAGGAATGCCTATCGCACCCAGCAGAATAAAGGTT
>DAOOJC010000135.1:0-5119 GCA_035384905.1 Acetivibrio sp.
TAATGAATTTGTTGTTCATGACATAAAGGTTATTGAGAGTCAAAACGGTTTATTCATTGCTATGCCTAGTAGAAAAGCTCCAGATGGAGAATTCAGGGATATTGCTCATCCTATCAATGCTGATACCAGGGGCAAAATCCAAAGTGCAATTTTGGATAAATATGAGTCTATATCTACAAACGAAGCCGAAGGATCACAGAGTGAGACAACAGAAGAATAATTAATTAATCCAAAAGAATACTTAGAAATGTTTTTCATAAAGCTTTTTGAATCGTGAAAAGTGTTGCATTGCTTTTGCCTTGTGGCTATTCATTAAATTGCGGCTGGATCGGATGTTTGCCGGTTGAGTCATGAAGAATATGCCGGAGCAGGGTAGAAAGGGTTTCCTTGTGTACCGTACAATATATTTTTGTTGTCGTCGGTAACAGGGAGGTCATGGACAGATGCTTACTTTTGACGATTTTTTATTATTTTTGCGGGATTTTTTTAAATTAATTTGATGTTGAAAAGTTACTAAAAAAATGAGAAAATATATGTGGCTTTTAGAAGCAGTTATATGCAAACTGATGTTGGTATAACATAACGGATGAATGCTTCACCAATAATAAAACCTATAAAGGTATGGACGGGGTAATTATTTAAGATCAGGGGTTGGATAAGTGTTTATTCTTTTTGATTGAGCTAAAGGAGGGAAAATAATATGGAACAAATGATGGCAGTTATTCTTGCGGCCGGTGAAGGAAAAAGAATGAAGTCAAAAAAGGCAAAGGTATTGCATGAAATTTGTGGAATGCCTTTGGTTAAGTGGGTATATCAGTCGGCAAGGAATGCAGGCATAAATGATACGGTTATTGTTGTGGGACATAAGGCACAAGAGGTAAAGGAGAAGTTGGGAGACGAAATCCTTTATGCTTTTCAGGAAAAACAGTTAGGTACAGGTCATGCAGTGATGCAGGCACAGGAACATTTTGCAGATAAAGAGGGTTATGTGATTGTGTTATATGGCGATACTCCGCTTATTACCGCAGAGACTCTTAAGGATGCAATCAGTTTTCATAAGGAAAATAACAATTCTGCAACGGTTATAACCGCAGACCTTGATGATCCGACAGGATACGGAAGGATTATAAGAAGCGGTGACGGCAGCGTACTCCGAATTGTTGAACACAAGGATGCATCGGATGAGGAGAAAAACATAAAAGAAGTCAATTCAGGAATGTATTGCTTCAATATCAGTGACCTGCGAGAAGCACTTGGTGAGCTTGACAATAACAACAGTCAGGGAGAGTATTATCTGACGGATACCATAGAAATATTATTAAATAAAGGAAAAAACGTAAAAGCATTTAAGATAAAGGACAGTAATGAGATACTGGGAATAAATGATAGAATACAATTGGCGAAAGCAGGCGAAATAATTAGGAACAGAATCTTGCAAAGATTCATGGAAAACGGTGTGACAATTATTGATCCTGCTTCAACTTTTATTGATCAGGAAGCCGAAATTGGAATCGATACGGTTATTTATCCTTCAACTATTATTGAGGGAACAACCAAAATCGGAGAAGATTGTGTAATAGGTCCCGGAAGCAGGATTGTGAGTTGTGAAATAGCTGACGGGGTTGAGGTCAAAAACTCTGTTTTACTGGAAAGCTCAATAGACAGTGGGACAAAGGTTGGACCTTTTGCATATATGCGTCCGGGAAGCAAAATCGGCAAGAATGTTAAAATCGGAGACTTTGTAGAGGTTAAAAAATCAATAATCGGAGATAAAACCAAGATATCGCACCTTACTTATGTTGGTGATGCAGAAATAGGCAAGGGAGTAAACCTTGGGTGCGGGGTGGTAGTGGTTAATTATGACGGAAAGAAAAAGAATAAAACAGTAGTAGGAGACAACTGCTTTGTGGGCTGTAATGTAAACCTGATATCTCCTGTGGAGGTCGAGGACAATGCATATATTGCAGCCGGTTCAACCATTACCGACTTGGTACCGGAGAATGCTTTGGCTATTGCCAGAAGCAGGCAGGTTATTAAAGAGAATTGGGTTGTAAAAAAGGGTATGTTGAAAGAGGATAAAAAGGATTAACCGCATAATATTAAATTAACATAAAACAGATAATAATATAATAAGAAGGGGAACATGAAATGAATTTACATGGCAAGGATATTAAAATTTTTGCAGGTAACTCAAATATTGAGTTGGCTAAGGAAATTGCGGAAAAGATGGGACTCCCGCTGGGAATGGCTACTGTGGGAAAGTTTAGCGACGGTGAAACCGCTATTAATATTAATGAGGTCGTCAGGGGATCGGATGTGTTTATTATACAGTCTACCTGTCCCCCCGTTAATGACAACCTGATTGAACTGCTGATTATGATAGATGCGATGAAGAGGGCTTCTGCAGGAAGAATCACCGCCGTAATGCCGTATTTCGGATATGCGAGGCAGGACAGAAAAGCCAAAGCAAGGGATCCCATTTCAGCAAAGCTGGTAGCAAATCTTTTAACAACAGCAGGAGCGGACAGAGTACTTACAATGGATCTTCATGCACCTCAGTTGCAGGGCTTCTTTGACATTCCGCTGGATCATTTGCTGGGAGGTACACTTTTAGCCCATTACTTCTTAGAAAAGTTTGGGGATACCACTGATGTGGTTGTTGTTTCCCCGGATGTCGGCAGTGTTTCGAGATCAAGAAAATTTGCCCAGAGGCTGGATGTTCCCCTGGCTATAATTGATAAAAGAAGGCCTAAGGCCAATGTTTCGGAAATAATGAATATTATTGGGGATGTTAATAATAAAAGAGTAATTCTAGTGGATGACATTATTGACACCAGCGGTACGATTGTTAATGCTGCCAACGCTCTGGCAGAAATGGGTGCAAAAGAAGTGTACGCATGTTGTACCCATGGTCTTTTGTCCGGGCCTGCAATAGAAAGAATTAAAAACTCTCAAATGAAGGAACTTGTTACCTTAAATACAATTCCTTTGACTGAGAGCAAGAAGATAGATAAAATTACTGCTCTTTCAGTAGCAACCGTATTTGCCGAAGCTATTGAGAGGATATATGGGGATATCTCTATAAGCTCTCTCTTTACTCAAAAGGATTAATTATTGCCTGTTAGTGGACAAGTATAGAAATTTACATATATGCCCCCTTAAATTAATTAAGGGGGCATATTAATAATATTAAGCGGTATTTCGCGAAGTACAGAGAAAGATAATTGCATTATCGGAGCAGAGTGCATTATAAAAATGTGAAGGGAAACAGGAAGAAACTTCACAATGCACAAAAAAGACAGAAATACGGGAGGGGTGATTTGTCTGGAGGATTTATTTATTGTTATCGGCCTGGGCAATCCGGGTAAGAGATATGAAAATACAAGACACAACGTAGGCTTTGATACGGTTGAACTTCTATCAAGAAAGCATGGTATACTGCTTACCAAACTTAAACATAAAGCACTTCTGGGTGACGGTAAAATTTCAGGGAAGAGGGTAATCCTGGTTAAACCGCAGACGTATATGAACCTCAGCGGGGAGAGTGTCCGGGAAATACTTGAATGGTATAAAGTTCCCGTAAAAAATATTATAATAGTATATGATGACATAGACCTGCCGGTAGGTAAACTCAGATTGAGGCCGAGGGGTAGTGCCGGGACCCACAACGGGATGAGATCGGTGATATACCAGATTGAATCCGATGAATTTCCCAGGATAAGGATTGGTGTGGGCGGACCTCCTGAAGGATGGGACCTTGCGGACTATGTTTTAAGCAAGTTTTCCGCTGAGGATAAAAAGAAGGTTGAGGAAGCAATTTTGAATGCAGCGGATGCTGTTGAAACAATACTCAGATCGGGTATTGACATGGCTATGAATAGATTTAACAAGAATGGTACACAATAGCAAAGTCTTATGAGGTTATTGAAATGGGTTATTTTGGAGTAAAACATTTTTTAATAGGCCCTCTTTTGGAGATGAATGAGTATTTAAGTGTTCTGGAAGATATAAAAAGAGGGATGCCGGTTACGGTTACAGGACCATCGGAGTCTCAAAAGGCTCATATGGCATATGCTCTTTGTAATCATCTTGGGAAAAAGGGTGTTTACATCGCTTACAACGAGCTTCAGGCCAGAAAGATATATGAGGATTTTTCCTGCTTTTTCGGCAGAGATGTGGTGCTTTTTACATCAAGGGAGATTATGCTCCATGATGTGGATGCCAAAAGCTATGATTCGGTATATGAGAGAATTGATACATTATACCGTATTGAGAGAGGGGACTACAACTTTATAGTAACAAGTGCCGAGGCGTTATGCCAGAAGCTTGTTGAAAGGGAGCTTTTTGTTGACAGCATACTGAGTTTTTCTGTCGGTGGACGGATAGACTTGGAGTTTACAATTCAAAAGCTTATATCGATAGGGTATGAAAGAGATACAACTGTTGAGGGGAAAGGCCAATTTGCTGTAAGGGGAGGTATTATTGACATTTTCCCGGTAAACAGCGATTCGGCAATTAGGATTGAGCTTTTTGACGATGAAATAGACTCCATAAGAAGCTTTGATCTTCTAACCCAGAGATCCATAGAGAATGTGGAGGATGTTACGGTCTTGCCGGCAAAGGAAGTAATCTATCCATACCAACGCAGGGACTCCATTCTGCAGAAGATATCCAACGACCTTGAAGAGCAAATCAAAGGAATAAAAAATCATAGCAGGAATAAGACTGCGGCACAATCGAATGCAGCAGACAGCAAAAGCGATATTGAAAAACTTCAGGAAAGAATAAAATTCGATATTGAGCGGTTTCAGCAGGAGTACTATTTTGCTGGGATGGACAGATACATTTCTTATATCCTAGAAAACCCCTTTTCGGTAATTGATTACATTGATTCCGATGTTTTAACCTTTGTGGATGAACCCAACAGGTTTGAAAACAGGATTGAAGGATTTCTTGAAGAAAACTATGAAATGTGTAAAAGCCTTTTTGAAAAGGGACAGCTTCTTAAAGGGAGCGTTGAATTCTTTTTTGATTATGAACAACTTTCAAACAAGCTGAGCGGGAGAAAAAATTTATTGTATTTCTGCACCCTATCCGCTGACCACAGGCAACCCGGCAT
>DAOOJC010000136.1:0-5119 GCA_035384905.1 Acetivibrio sp.
ATTCCTGAAGTTCAATGGACGATGTATCAATACGCTTAAGCTCAGCCATATCTATCATGTCGGAAGAGATCAGAACCGCATCTACATCACGGATTCCATCGGGTGCAAATTCAGGACGGGCAGCCTCGTATTTTTTAGCAATACAAGGAACGATGGACACCACGTACAGATCTTCCTTATTGAGACCTGCCAGCTTGGTGTAATGATTTTTCACGGTAGCACCCATCATCTGCTGCGGTGATTTACAGGTAGACAGATGGGGAATGAGTTCCGGATAACGCCGTTCAACGAAGTTTACCCATCCGGGGCAGCAGGAAGTAAACTGCGGCATAACACCCTTATTATCTAAACGGTTCAGAAATTCGGTGGTTTCCTCCACAATGGTTAAGTCAGCAGCAAAGGAAAAGTCGAAGACTTTATCGAAACCGATATTCTTCAAAAGGCCAGCCATAAAGCCGGAAGCCTTATCAAAGGGAATACCGTAGTGGGAGGAAATGACGCTTCGTACAGCGGGTGCGACAAAGGCAACCACTGTCTTGGAATGATCATTGATGGCTCTGAAGACTTTGCCTTTTTCACTCTTCGCTTCCAGTGCACCGCAGGGACAAGCATTTACACATTGTCCGCAGCTGACACAATCGGTTTCCTGAAGGGGAAGACCACTTCTGGTTCCTACCAACTGACGGCCCTGCTTCATATAAAAGGCGAGGACATCGGGACCTTCAACCTGTGCACAGGCGGCAATACAACGGCCGCAGGAAATACATTTGTTGTGGTCTCTGATGATAAATGGATGGTCGTCTACAATAGGAATATAGGGTCTTTCATGAATCGGATTTTCAAATTTAATATCATGGGCAGATGCCTCAGTCCTTAAATCGCAGTCATAGCGTTTGTTACATCCGCATCTTAAGCAGCGGTGGGCTTCCTCACGAGCAGCTTCTTCGGAAAGGCCCAGTTCAACTTCATTAAAATTACCTTCTCTTTCTTTAAGCTCAATAGAAGGCATTTTAGCACGCTTCAGTCTGGGGAAATGCTCAAAATCCCATTTCGGTAGATCCTCCAGGGAGCCTCTGCTGCAACTGTAATCCACATGGCTCTCCTGAACATATCCCTTCATGAGGAAGCTGTCCATAGCTTCGGCAGCACGACGGCCGGCGGCTACAGCCTGAATGACTGTTGCAGGGCCTGTCACACAGTCCCCTCCGGCGAAAATATTGACTTCTGAGGTCTGTGAGGTCTTACCGTTTATCTCAATATCTCCCCATTTGTTCAGCTTAACAGGGAGGTCGTTATACAGGAATTGTGTATTCGTACTTTGACCGATTGCACCGATTATGGTATCGGCATCTATTTCAAAATCGGTACCTTCAATGGGTACAGGACGGCGACGGCCTGAACGGTCAGGTTCTCCGAGCTCCATTCTGATGCATTGCAGCTTCTTCTTTCCGTTTTCTAAAACAATATTTGTAGGTGCCATTAAAAAGAGCATCTCAACCCCTTCATGAAGTGCCTCTTCAACTTCATAAGGTTCAGCAGGCATTTCGTCACGGGTTCTGCGGTAGATAAGCTTAACCGATTTAGCCCCCAATCTTTTGGCAACGCGGGCACAGTCAATGGCAGTGTTGCCTCCGCCGATGACAGCAACATTGTCACCCAACTGAACATCCGCTTGCTTGGTGACCTGTTCTAAAAATTGTATACCAAGCCATACACCCGGGAGATTTTCTCCTTCAATATGCATCGGGGTAGCACGCCATGAACCGATGGCCAGATAGACGGCATCAAAATCCTTCTGGAGATCTTCAAGACGGATATGAGTACCCAGAGCCTTTTTTGTCATAATCATTACGCCAAGGTCTTTTATAATGTCGATTTCCTTGTCAAGAGTCGCCTTCGGCAGACGATACTCGGGAATCCCATAACGCATCATACCTCCGGCATAATGCTGACGTTCAAATACCGTAACGTCGTGGCCGTTGATGGCACTGTAATATGCACACGTAAGACCTGACGGTCCGGCACCTACAATGGCGATACGCTTCCCGGTATGGTCTTTCTTTTGAGGCATCCAAGGCTCTTCCTGAGACATATCCCAGTCAGCAATGAAACGCTTTACGTGATTGATAGCCACGGGAGAATCGACCAAATTGCGGCGGCATTGGGCCTCACAGGGATGCGGGCATACACGGCCACAGGTAACAGGAAACGGATTGCGGTCTTTGATTACCTGAAGAGCCGCACTGAAATTGCCGTTTGCTGCATGATGCAGATAAGCCTGAATATCGATATTGTCCGGACAGGTCATGACACAAGGTGCGACACAGTCCGCATTGTGATCCGATAGGATCTGCTCCAGGCGGATCTTACGGTAGCTTTTTAGTCTGGGGCTGTTGGTGGTGATTACCATACCCTCCCGGATAGGTGTCTGACACGCTTTTACATCCATTTTTTGTTCGCCTTCGCCTACCTCTACCAGGCACAATCCACAGTTTCCGTTTGATCGCTCAAGACGGATATCATAGCACAGATGGGGAATGTGTACATCCTCTTGGAGCAAGGCCTGGAGGATGGTCAGATTATCATAGACCTCCATTTCCCGGCCGTTAACAATAACTTTAATCCGTTTGTTTTTTGTGATGACTTTCATTTTATTAAACTCCTTCTTATGATGTGTGATATTTTTCGTGATGAAACAACAATAGAACCGTATCAATTATATCAGAAATATTGTTATTTACCACTACTTCAACGTCATAAAATCGCTTTTTTTAACAAAAAAATTTAGTTTTTTTGATACTTCCTATACCTTTCTTGCTTTATCAAAGGTAAGCGTAATTCATTTTTTCATCACTTATTTATGTTAAGCTGTCGAAAGGAATACGGCTGATGAAAATATAGCACGCTAAGGTGAATCGGTAATAAGGAACATGATGGGTTTAGTCAGCATATTATATTATGGAAACTAAATAATAAACCGGGAGGTTAATTATGAAAACTAAGAATATTTTTATTTTTGCATCAATTATATGCTTGTGTTTCCTATGCTTATGTTCAATGACAATTACAACATTTGCGGCTTCTCCCGATGCGACACTTATAGTAGACGGAATTGAGGTACAAACTTTTTCATCTGTACAAGGGGCTGTAGATGCGATTGATTCTACCGGCGGAAATAACTTTGTTATTGAAATAGCAGAGGGAACGGTTAGCGATGTAGTTTATATTTTGCAGATACCGGACAAAAATATAGTTTTGCGACCGAAGCCTGGGGCATCTGTCACATTTACAAACACAATTACGATTGATGGAAACTCAAATTATTACGGTTCAGAAACTTTGCTGATTCAAGGCTTTAATTTTGATTTTACCTCAGGAGCTTTCGAGAACTGTATTCATTTTGCTTTAGTACCATCAAGAGCAGCAATGGATCCACCACCATTAAGCTATCCTCATAACATCACCATTAACGGTTGTACTTTTAAAGGCGTTTATGGCACAACAGTGGCGGTTCAAAGTTTGCGTGGCGGTTCAAGAAATATTGCAATAATGAATTGTACCGCTACCGACATTCACAGTTTTGCACAATTAAAGGCTGTAGCGGGTTATGCATTCATTCAAAACTGTATAGTAAGCAATGCTTCTGAGGGCGGAGTAAACTTCTATGGAACTGGAGACTTAACTGTTGACAGCTGTAAATTTGATGTAGTGGGCTATGCGGTTCGCAGCGGACAAAATGATCCTACTTTGGCTCCTATATTACAGGGCTCTGTAAATATCAATAACAGCATATTAAATTCAAATTCATCGGAATTCGGTACAATTGTTTTGAGAGGCGAAAGCTCTAATAATATCAATATTTTGCATTCAATTTTAAAAAACGAGAGTGCCGGTGGAGCGGTCATAGAAAACTTATATTCGGATTATGAGGATGAATACGATATTGATGTTGTAGAGTCGGATCTGACAGGAGAAATTACCAATATTAATCTTTCAACCATAACTACCATCGATGATCCAAACGTGCCCAATGGACCTGTTTCCGTAACTGATGAACCCGAAAATCCCTTTAGGGACTTACTTCTTTTAATATTATCAATTCCGATTTTGGTTATAATTTTGGTAATTCTGCTGCTGGTTTTGGTTATCTTGATTGTTAGACTCATTATTAGATTTATTAGATTCCTTATCAATCTAATTTAATAATTAAATACTCCTGAAATGAAACGATAGCGAAAGATGCAGTTAAACTAAATAAAGATAGCACTCACCAAAAGGTGGGTGCTGTTTTTATAATAAATCTTTATTGAATCTAAGGTATTTTTTTGTATGATAATAAATCTAAATATTGTAACACTTTTTGAGCTTTAGAATATTATAGTACTGTTGATAAATAAAAATGAAAGGGTGGATTTGTATGGAAGAAGATAGAGGTTTTGGCTGTGGGGTTGGCAATGATTTTATATGGATAATCTTTATTATTTTGATTATCCTGTGTCTGTGTCCCGGAATTTTCGGCGGTTTTGGATTCGGATGCAAAAACTGATACCTTAATAAATCTTGCTCCAGGCTTGTTTTGAAGGAGACCTTTAAACTTACATATTGAACAGCTTGAAAAAGAAAGAGGAGACTTTTCTTCTCTTTCTTTTTAATCAGTGGGATTTCACAAAGTGAAATGACCAAAAACAAATGGTTGAACAAAGTTCAACCATCTAAATGCTGATATTACTATTATGTTTTAACAATAACACGTTTTTTCATATTTTCATATATGCTTTTGTACATTTTGAAGACTTTAGCAGAATTTGCCACGTTACAGTTCATATCAGGGTGATACTTTTGAATTATGCCGTTCCAACCAATCCTTAGTATTTCCTCCTGAATTTCATTAAACTTAGTAATCAGCTCTTTGTTGCGTTGTGCTGATTCCATAAAAACTCCCCCTTAAAAAAATGCTTTATATAAATATCATCTAAAACGTTAGTTATGTAGTTTATTTTATTGGGCTGATAATTAAATTATAGCACTAGTTTTAATTAATATCAAGATAGCTGTGTGATGGTATCACGGTAAAAGCATGAACCCATCTCCTGCCAATACTCTCACAAGAGAGTTTTTT
>DAOOJC010000137.1:0-5116 GCA_035384905.1 Acetivibrio sp.
TTCGAAGGAATCGGACAGTCTTACGGTGAGAGCCCTTGTGAGGCAAAGAGCCGAAGCTTTAGTATACCATGTTAACCATGTCGGCCATCAGCTGGACAAGCTGCAAAATGACTTGAACTATGAGGTTTACATGCGCATAGGTGAGGTCAATGACATAACAAGTCAGATAGCATCCTTAAACAAAGCAATATATTCAGCTGAGGTAACCGGGGATAATGCCAATGACTTCCGGGATCAAAGGAATCTTCTTATAGACAGGCTTTCAAAGCTTGCAGATTTTGAGGCAACCGAAATGATGGACGGGCAAGTTGATATAACTCTTGCCGGGCATTATCTGGTGCATAAAGGTGAGTTCATGGAGTTATACGCCGGGGAAAGAAACCCGGGGGATATTTTTTATGTTCCAAAGCTTGCGGGGACAAATACTGAGGTTTCGGTTAAGAGCGGTGAAATAAAAGCACTTTTAGACTCAAGGGGTGACTCTGTTAACTCCCTCGGAAGCATGGACGGCGGAATCAGTGCTCTAGAGGACTCCACCAGTATTATACCTGACCTTAAGAGAAGACTCAATGCCGTTATTAATAAAATGGCAGAAGAATTAAATAACTTACATAGGAGCGGAAAGACTCTCAGTGTCCCTCCGGAAGACGGACAGGACTTTTTTGTGCCGATAAATCCTGCATATCCTGTCCGATTCGGAAATATACAGCTAAACAGCAATCTTATAGACTTAAACAACATTGTTGCATCGAAAAACGGTGACAGCGGGGATAATAGCATTGCTCTTGACATTGCAAACTTAAGGAATATCCAATTAATCGATGATATCGACAGGATATTGAGCATAGATGATGCTTACCAGTTCATAATATTAGGAGTCGGCAGTGGAGGAGCTGAGGCAGAGAGAATGAGTCAGAGTCAGAGCCATCTTGTTCTTTCTACCGACTTGCAGAGAAACTCCATTATGGGGGTTTCCATGGATGAGGAAATGTCCAACATGATGAAGTTTAAGTTTGCCTATACAGCATCTTCAAGGGCAATAAATGTTATAGATGAAATGATTGAGACAATTATAACCAAAATGGGAATAGTGGGCAGGTGATGAATTGTGAATCCAGGCTTTTTTGGATTGGAAATTGCGGTTAGGGGTCTTTATACGGCACAAAGAAATCTTGATGTAATAAACCATAATGTTAACAATATCAATACCCCCGGCTACTCAAGGCAGATTGCCAATCAGTCGGCTTCAAGACCGGTAGCTCTCTTTAATGGAACCGGAATGCTGGGTACGGGTTCGGACGTTACCGGTATCAACAGAATAAGGGATGAGTATCTGGATTTTAAATACTGGAGCGAAAACACCACATATGGTGAATGGGAATGCAAAAGGGCTTTGATGGCGGATCTGGAGGCTACCTTCAATGAACCGTCGAACAGTGGCTTCAGTACGATGCTGGATGAGTTTTTCAACTCTCTTCAGGAGCTTGCCAAGGACCCGGGAAGTGAAGCGGTAAGAGCTTTGGTAAAAGAGAGGGGGATTACCCTTGCAAAGTATTTCAACAACATGGCAACCCACATGGAAGAGCTTCAAGTGGATTTGAACCATCAGATTAACACAAAGGTTAACAGGATCAATTCGTTGGGCTCCCAGATTCAACAGCTTAACAAGCAGATATACCGCTCGGAGCTTGACGGAAATGTTGCCAATGACCTTAGGGACCAAAGGACGCTCTTAATAGACGAGCTCTCAAAATTGGTCAATGTTGATGTGCATGAAGTGGTTGCTGGGAAGCTCCCCAACGGTAAAGAAGACAAGAGAATGCTCATAACAATAAACGGCAAGCCCTTTGTTGACCATTATGATCTTACCAAGTTGGCTGTGAAGCAAAGGGCGGACAAGTTAAACCCCGATGAGGATGTGGTAAACCTCTATGAAGTGATGTGGGAAGACGGGAACAGCATTCAAATAAGAGGTGGAGAGCTAAAGGGATTGTTGGATGTACGGGACGGAAACGAGGGAGAAAACGGAAGTCCGCTGTATAAAGGCATACCCTTCTACATAAAGAAGCTGAACCAGTTTGTACGGGTCTTTGCCCAGGCCTTCAATGAGGGGATAATAGGCGGTGTGGATATGGAAGGACATGCGGACGGTATTGGGGCTGACAACTCAACAGAAATAAGGTTTTTTACCATGCTGGGTACGGGTAATTTGCCTATGAGCAGCAGCGATTTCATCAGTAATCCCGACTGCTATAATGAACTTACGGCAAAGAACTTTTGTGTAAGCAGCGATATAATAAATGATATAAGTAAGATTGCTACCTCCGATACTCCGGATCAGATCGGTAACATAGAGAACATAAACAAACTTATAAAAATGAGAAACAACACCCATATGTTTACCGAAGGGGCACCTGAGGATTTTATGAAATCCATAGTCTCGACCCTGGGGATAGATTCGCAGCAGGCAGTTAGGATGTCGGCAAACCAGAATGCCATGATAAGACAGGTTGAAAATCAGAGACTGTCAGAATCGGGAGTATCCATGGATGAGGAAATGGCAAACATGGTCAAACACCAGCAGGCGTATAATGCTGCTGCAATTATGATTAATACGATGTCCGAAATTTATGACATATTGATAAACAGGGTAGGATTATAAGTGTAGTTTTATAGTATTGAACAACACTTATTAGTACAGTGTGGAGGGATGATATGAGAATAACCAACAGTATGCTTGTTAATAACATGATATCAAACTTGGGCAAGAATCTGTCAAGGATGGAAAGTTATCAGCAGAAGCTTGCCACCGGGAAGAAGATTTCGGTTCCGTCTGATGACCCTGTTGTTGCGGCCAGGGCATTGAAACTTCGTACCGATGTGTCACAGATAGAGCAGTATAAGAAAAATGTAAAGGATGCAATGTCGTGGCTGGAAGTAACAGAATCGGCCATTGCCGATGTTGGAGATATTCTGCAAAGAGCCCGGGAATTGGCGGTACAGGCAAGCAATGGGGCAACCACACCGGAGGATACCAAGAAAATTTGTGAAGAGGTAAAGCAGCTTAAGACCCAGTTGGTCAATCTGGGCAATGCAACCTATGCAGGAAGACAAATTTTCTCGGGTTTTAAAACCAATCAAAAACTGTTAAATGATGACGGTTCCTTTGCCATTGATGTTGATAATACTGAGGGAATAATTTATCAGATAGGTGTTGCAGATAGTATAAACATTAATGTGACAGGAGGGGACTTTTTTAACAGTGGCAATACCGCGACAACCGGAACATTCGGAACAATTTTTGAGGATATGAATAATTTTATAACGGCACTGGATAGCGGTGATTATGCTGTGATTGATGAAACTATAGGAAAGATTGACCTGCAGCAAAACAACCTGCTTCGCATAAGGGCTGACATAGGGGCCAGGTACAACAGGCTGGAACTTACCAACAACAGGCTTGGAAACGATGGGCTTAATTTTACCAAGCTAATGAGTGAAAATGAGGATATTGACCAGGCGGAAAACATCATGCTGCTAAAGAGTGAGGAAAATGTATACAGGGCTTCTTTAGCAGGAGGGGCCAGAATAATTCAACCGTCTCTTGTGGATTTCTTAAGGTAATATAAAGTAATAATAAGTATAGTGCGGGTGGTTTTATGGGTATAAGGATAACTCAAACCTATCCTAAAATCGGAGTTGACACGGTTGCGGCCGATCTTAACATGAAGGCTCATAAGCCTGAGCTTGAGATTCACCAGAACCATTCGAAGTTAAAGATAGAGACGGAATTTCCAAAGGTGGAAATTGACCAGTACGAGGCGTTTGCCAGTGCCGGTTTGAAAGGCCCCATTGACATTACTCATGAGATTGCACAAAGAATTTATCAACAGGTAATTGAGCAGATAGGGAAAATTTCTGAGGACGGGGATATCTTTGCGGCTATAGAAAACGGAGGAAACCCCATTGCAGATATGGCAGAGTCGGATTCGGTTACAGAGCATGAGTTTGATGTTGACTGTATACCCAAGGCAAGACCGCAGGTAACTGTTAAGGGATCACAGCAGATTGAAGCCGGAAGAGAAGGCGAAGGGGTGAAAAATGGTGTAGAGTTTTCGATTACCCCCGGACAGATTGAATATAATTACATCCCTGCCCAGGTCAATATTTTTCTAAGGCAGTATGGATCGGTTAAAATCGGTTATGTTCAAGACAACAAGGTTGATGTATATATATAAACATAGGAAGGGAACTTATTAAATGGAGGAGATTAAATGCTTTTAAAAACAAAGCACTTTGACGAAATTGAGATTGAGGAAGAAAAGATAATTAATTTTAAAGACGGAATTCCCGGTTTTGAGGAAGTAAAAAAGTATATCGTGCTGTATGACGGGGATGAGAATTCTCCTTTCAGATGGCTTCAGTCGGTAGACGATGGACAATTGGCTTTTGCAGTTGCTGACCCGTTTATGATTGTCAACAACTATGACATAGAAATTCCGCAGGAAGCCGTGGATGTTCTTGAAATTCAAAGTCCTGAGCATGTTATGATATTGTCTATTCTTGTAGTACCGGAGGATTTTTCTAAAATCAGTATGAATTTAAAAGCACCGGTTATTATTAATACAAAAAATAAGAGAGGAATGCAGGTTGTCCTTGACACGGATAGATATTCTGTGAGACACTATATCGTAGAAGAACTCCGCAGACGGGAGGTAAATATTAGTGCTGGTTCTCACAAGAAAGAAGAATGAATCTATTGTTTTAAATGACAATATTGAAATTACTATTGTTGATGTTCAGGGAGATCAAGTGCGTGTAGGCATTAATGCTCCAAAGAGTGTTTCTATTTATAGAAAAGAGATATTTTTGGAAATACAGGCTGAGAACAAAAAGGCCGCAGATGTAAAGTCGGTAGACCTGAAGAATTTATTGAAATAAAACAACACAAGGGAACGATTCTCTTGATTAAATATCATTCCACTGATACTGCATATCGGAGGCATGATTTTTTTATGCCTACTTTTAGAACAGGGGACTGTTCTCAGTCTAATTCTGGCGGTTTGAAATATACAGTATATTTTATCAATATTATATTTGCAGGATTTAGAAGAAA
>DAOOJC010000138.1:0-5101 GCA_035384905.1 Acetivibrio sp.
CCAGGATGATTCTTCGATTCAAAAGAAACACAACTCGGGTCTGCAAGTCCGGGAACTATCTTAAATATAGAATCTTCAACTGGCTCCACATACGGGTCAATACGTGCAGTAAATGATTTAACCCGTATATAATACCCGCGATAATTACTGGATTCAAGTCTAACAAACCCTGAACCTGTGGTTTTAGCGGTTGGTATTGATGTTACCGTTGGTGTTGGCGTTGGTGTCGGTGTTGCTGTTGGTGTAGGTGTCAATGTTGGTGTTGGTTTTAGTGTTGACGTTGGCGTCGGTGTTTGTTTTTGTGTTGATGTTGGCGTCGATTTCGGTACTGGTGTCGATTTTGGTGTTGGTTTTGGTGCCGGTGTCGGTTTTGGTGTAGGCGTTGGCTTTGGTGTTGGTGTCGGTGTTGCCGTTGGTGTTGATGTAGGTGTCAGTGTTGGTTTGGATGTCAGTGTTGCCGTTGGTACCGGTGTTTGCTTTGATGTTGGTGTCGGTGTTGATATCGGTGTTGGCGTTACCGTTGATGTCGGTATAGGTGTTGCTGTTGGTGTTGGTGCTACCGTTGGTGTTTCTTCAGGCTTTCCTTTTACTGATCCATTCCCTAATACACTCTTTATCAAATCATTGACATTAGCCTTCTTAGCTTCCTCAAGTGAAAAACCGCTTCCTAAATCCTTGTATTTATTATATAAAACATATCTGCCGGTAGATATCCCTTCAATTCGTGCTGCCTCTCTTTCGGCTATATCGGCTTGGACGATATATACATCGGCTTTGCCGCTCTTTTGTATATTATCCTTCAGTGAATTCACAATAGAATTAAGTTTTTCCTTTTTTCTCTGGGATTCCTTGTCATTTTCCCCTTTTTTTCTGTTTAATGTGCTTGAAATCAATACACAATCTTTCTCAGACTCATTTACGGCACTATTCTTTTTTACTTCATCTATTATATTATCAATAGCTTTAGAAACATTGATTCTGCCGATCTTTAATTTATCTGCAAGAGCCTTTGCATCATCATTTAGCGGAACCAAATTCAAAACATTTCCGGCATCATCAATTTCAATCTCAAGGCTGGGATTTATGTCGACTCCGACATAAGCAAAAACCTTTGGATTGAATAAGACATTATTTAAATTAATTATTCCCGAAAAGTATAATAAACTGGTTATTACAATAAGAAAGCAAGCAACACTTAAAAGCGGTTTAATTAAAACCGTCCGCCTTCCAAGGATTTCTCCACTGGTAAATTCGACTTCCTTTCCCACATAAATTGTAGGTCTCCTCTTGATATAGTAGCACTGAAAATCATCAGTAGTTACTATTGCTTTGTTTTTTGTCAGTTTTAATATAACACCTTGGTATTTCATTGCTATCCTCCAAAAAGTGCAGATTACATACGATAAACCGTATGCCTGCCAACTTTTAAATTTATTCGTGTTTATAAGAATTTTTATGCTCTTTCAATACATTAGAATATTTTGTTTAAATATGCTTTGAAGTTTGCATAATCATTGTCAAGCAGTATGCATAGACATATAATAAATGCCCTGTTTCTTTCAACAGTCTTCGGATGCACATCGATTATTTTCGAAAGCTCTTTCATATGTATGTACTTTTTCGTTTTTAACTTGTTTAAGATATCCTTGTTTTCAATTATTTTTCTGGCTATGTCTATGCACATCTGTCTTGAGTCCTTGTGTTTCGGCATATAGTCAGGCAAATTGACTATATTTAGACCAAAGCTCTCCAGCTGCTTCGAAAAATCCCTAATTTCGCAAATAAATTCGTAACTACCTGATTCCTGATCAAGATCGGCCATATTTAATTTTTTCTCAAACTCAGATTCATTATTATTGCTAAAATAGGAAAAAGGAATTTCTTTCCTGCTAATTGATGACGTTTTTCTAAAATAGTCTATCATCCTCTTTTTTATCACCATTTCTGCAAATTTGAGGAAGCTCCTGCTTCTACTAATGTCAAACTTTTCAATTGCTTCATTAAATGCCATCAGCCCAATGCTATATTCATCACTGCTTTTTAAATCCACCATTTTTGAGGAATAAAAGCCTGAAACAATATTTAATATAAATGGAATATAGTCTTTTATGAACTTTTCTTTTAAATACTTGTCCCCGTCCTTGATTTTTTCAACAATTCGGGTTGCCGTTTCACTGGTATAATCTACAATAGCAGAAATAAATAGCATATCTTTCTTCCCTCATTAATAATATTCCGAAAACCAAAATATTGATTTTAAGTTTAGCACAAAAATATTGTCTGATAATTCCGTATTAATAATAATTATACGACAAAATCTTTCTTTTTGGGCTGCAAATTACATAATTAATATCGGAATAATTATACCGGAAAAGAAGCTATTTTCCCTAATATATACCGTTTAAGCAATGTAAGGTCGGTAGAATTTACTTCTCCGTCTCCGTTAGTGTCGGCATTGGAAAGATTTTCTCCCGAAAGAGACATCTTTTTAAGCAAATACCTCTTTAATATGGTAACATCTGTCGAATCAATCTCTCCGTCGCCATTCACATCACCTTTTCTACCCGCACCGCCATCTTCATCAAATGTAAACCAGTCAATATTTACAGCACCCGAAAATTTAAGATATAAGTCATGTTTCCCCGTTACTTTGCTAACGCTACAGCTTTGCTCCTCGTATGCATTAAAGCCACCGGTTGATGCCACCGGTAATGTGCCTATAAGAGTTCCGGTAGGACTGTTTAACCTCAGTTCGATATTCGGAGTACCGGTAGTAGCAACCAATGCTTTAAACACAGTTGCCCCGTTTCCGAAGTCAATACTTTTGTAAACCAGGTAATCACCGTTTTCAATATATCCTATACCGCTTCCGCCACCGGCAGTACCAATTATTTGCATTGTGGATGAATTAATGTCATTATATTCCTCGGCCTCTATTCTTGAAAATGCACTTCTTTCAACCACAGGTGTCGGTGAAGGTGTTGGTGGCGTTGTAGGCGTCGGTATTGTATCGGAATCAAATTTCCACCAACTGAAGTTAAACAAATAGCCGCTTCCGCCGGTAAACCTGAAGAACAAATCATGAACACCAGTTACTCCACTGATTGAACAGGATTTTGTTGTCCATTTCTGCCAACCTCCGGTTCCTTCTACCTTACAGGTTCCAACCAGTGTCCCTGTAGGACCGTCCAACCTCACTTCAATATTTCCACCCTCCGTATTGCTTGCCACTCTGGCCTCAAAACTTGTTGCACCGCCGCTGCCGAAATCAACGCCTTTAATTTGAATCCAATCCCCGTTTTCTATAAATGCAACATTACGTCCTCCCTCACTGCATTCTTCGGTTTCAATTCCCGATTCTTTATGCATGGTTACGGCAGTGTTTTCAGCGTAAGGATCCACATATTTTAGCTGTTTCAAGCCATCTACCGTTGGAACTACCTGCTTGATGGTACCGTCAGAGTTGTAAAACAACTGATCAATACAAACATTTCTTTGATATACAGGGTCTTCTCCCCGCTGTTTTGCCACAGTCCTGTTATGGTAGACGCAATACCAATTGCCCTTAAACTCTACAATAGTATGATGGTTATTATTATTATAGTTGTCGGGTGGCTGCGGCAATACAACTCCTTTATATGTAAAACCTGAGGTCGGGCTATCACTCATCATGTATTCAATCTTAGAGGCACCTTGAGAGAAATCACTGGCATAGGTAAAATAATACTTTCCCTTATACTTGTGCATAAATGATGCCTCGAAAAACCTCGGTGCCGACATCGACATAGCTGAACCTACCGTGCTTATCATATCACTGCCCAGCTTAATGACTCTGATATTATTTTCTCCGTTTCCACCAAAGTACATATAAGCCTGTCCGTCATCATCAATAAAAACACCGGGGTCAAAAAGCCACATATTAGGTGCAGGCTGTACTCCCGAAGTATTTCCGGTTATCAAAGCCTTCGGAAGAGGATCTTTGAAGGGTCCGGTAGGGCTGTCACTCACTGCCACTCCTATCCCGTTTCCTCCGTTACCGTAATACATATAAAACTTATTGTTACGATAGACAATTGACGGAGCCCAGGAAACTCCGGCCCATTGGGAATCTCTTTTTGCATTAAATACTTCTCCATGGTCGGTCCAGTTTTTCAAATCATCCGTGGATATACAAGTAATATCCGGTATATTGTAGGTTGACTGACCGGGTGTGACATCCGAATCATGAGAACAGTAAACATAAAGTCTGCCGTTATAAACAACTGCAGTTGGGTCTGCCGTATAACGCTGAGAAAAAATCGGATAGTCCGCAAAACCTTTTTCCGGTAACAGCAATGCCAAAAAGCACACAATTAATGCTATCAACCATACCCTGCCTGTTTTTTTCACCATAATACCACTCCCTTGAAATTATAAAATTTTATTTTATCTTCAGATTTTTGTTCATTTTTTATTGTCCAGCCATATTTCTTCTATTCACATTATATGTACGAAGGATATGCTTATTTTAAGTTGGGAATTTCGACACGATTTTTTAAGAAAATCAAGCAACTAGAAAACAGGATTAATATCCTGTTTTCTTTGCTCTCACAGAATTGTAAGTACGTTTTTTGTATACGGTTCCTGAAATTCGTATCATCGAGCATAAAAGGATGACAGTACCCCGACATCGTATGTATTAATATCTATGTTCATACACTATTTTTCAACTGTTAAGCTTGAGTTACCAATATAGTTGATACATTTCTACTCTTGACAAAGAGGAACTTGTTTAAACGAATCCTGTTCCCCCAAATATTACATCTTTATACTTTAACATTGTGTAATGGGTCATCCTCAGCAATGCAATGAAATGAAATAAAAATCAACAACTACCAAAATATTCAGCTCGATTAACAATCCAAAGCTTATCTTCAATATAAATAACTGCCAATGGATAGTCATGTATAATAATCACATTACTATCATCACTCGGATAGCAAAAATCAGTCCAATACTTAAGGAAAACTCCCCAAGTAGTTTCTACCGAACAGCTTTCACTCCAGAAAAATGTTATTATAGCTTCCTTAGATATTAATATGTTATCCTGTAGAAAATTAAC
>DAOOJC010000139.1:0-5047 GCA_035384905.1 Acetivibrio sp.
CCGACAATGTCTCAGGAGCTAATAACACAATTAAAGAGTGGATTGATAGACACACCGTCGTATATGTTTTTGGTTGCCAGTCTTGAAAGAGCACTTACATTTGTTATTCATATTGGTTTTTCAGTGTTGGTAATGTTGGGTATACGAAGAGGAAAGGGTTTATTGTATTTGCTTTTGGCAATTCTGTTGCATATGGTGCTTGATGCAGCTGTGGTTATTATGAGTTCTTACGGGGTAAATGCATTCATTATTGAAGGATTTGTCGGTATATGTACAATTGCATCGATTGTATTTTTAGTAATGACAGGTAATGATGCAAAGGATAAAGAAGGGGAGATAGGATTTATTAATGAGTAAATATTTTTAAAAATACAGTATTTCACTTCGTGAAATCCCACTAAAAAGACTCTGGGGACATTGATATGCTCCCGGAGCTTTTTGATATTTTACTTCGTTTTTTCACATTAACAATGTAATTATTGTGCTTGATTCTTAAAATACATATAAAAAAGATGAAATGAACAGACTAAAATACAATTTGCATTTCGAATATATATAATATATATGCAATAGGACAAATCAATTGTAATGTTAAGAAAAATATAGTAAGATAAATATGAGAGGTAAAGTAGCATAATGAATAATAAAACGCTAAATTACAGTAGTTGCAGTAATGCTATTCTTTTATAAAATCAGTTGACACGGTTAATCAATTCAAAACTCGTTGTGCACTATTCTTCATTTCGATTTCGGTTACTTTACTATTTTAATATAATAGTTTATCCCATCGCCGCAAAATGCTTGTACAACATTATTTAGAAAAGCGGTTATTAAGTATAATATTATTTTATATTTTTCATAGAGGAGGAGTTATATGTATAAGAAAACTAAAACAAAAGTTTTCTTAGCACTGACATTGGTATCTGTTATATCCCTGATGTCATTTATCTACGCAGCAAATGCCATAACGGAAGATGGCGACAAATATGAATTTGAAGACGGCGTCCATGACGGAGCCCAAATTTATACGGACTATATCGGGAAAAACGGCGATGGCGATGTGTTTGACCTTAGCGGTTCAACCTGCAGCTTTTTAGGTCAAAAGGGGACAAGCACTTCTGTTAATGTTGAGGTTGATAATGCCGGACTTTATGAAATTATTATTTGCTATGTACAGCCGTATGACAAAAACAAAAAGGTTCAGTATCTCAATGTAAACGGTATCAATCAGGGAGAGGTGAGTTTTCCATACACTCTTAAATGGAGAGAGCTTTCAGCGGGTATTGTTAAGCTTGAAAAGGGAGCCAATAACATTGAACTGGAAGCCTATTGGGGATATACTTACTTTGACTATTTGATCGTAAAACCTGCCGATGATAGTATAACAGATCTTAAAGTTCCTAAAACATTGGTAAATCCTAATGCTACCCAAGAGGCAAAAGCTCTTATGTGTTATCTTGTGGACATTTACGGGCAGCATATACTCTCAGGCCAGCAAGAGCTTTGCGGATCTCATAACTATGAAGGTTCTGAAGCGGAGTTTACATACATAAAACAGAAAACCGGGGAAATGCCTGCAGTAAGAGGTTTTGACTTTATGAATTACAGAGGGAACGGTTTAATGTGGGATGATTTGTGTGCCGAACGGGTTATTGAGTGGTATAACGAAAAAAACGGCATACCTACAGTTTGCTGGCACTGGTTTTCGCCTGGAGACATCGGAAAGAAGGCGGACAGCAGCTTTTATACCGAAAGTACAACCTTCAGTATTTCAAAGGCTTTGACTCCGGGAACAGAAGAAAACATTGCCTTGCTTAATGATATTGATTTTATGGCAGGAAAGCTAAAGCAGGTTCAGGATGCTGGAGTTCCGATATTGTTCAGACCTCTTCATGAAGCAGAGGGAGGTTGGTTCTGGTGGGGAGCCGAAGGTCCGGAGCCCTGTGTCAAACTATACAGACTATTGTATGACAAATTTACAAATGAATACGGTCTTAACAACCTTATATGGGTATGGACTTCTTACGATTATGAGACTTCAGCGGCATGGTATCCCGGTGATGATGTGGTGGACATTGTAGGTTATGATAAATACAATGCCAAGGATGGATTGCCTAACGGAAGTGCAATTTCCTCTACATTTTATAATCTGGTTAAACTTACAGGCGGAAAGAAATTGGTCACGATGAGTGAAAATGATACAATTCCCCGGGTTTCAAACCTCATAAACGAAAAGGCAGGGTGGCTTTATTTCTGCCCATGGTATGGATGGTGGCTGACCGGCGAACAGAACAACCCCGTTGACTGGTTGGTTGAAATGTATCAGAGTGAGTACTGTATAACCTTGGACGAATTGCCGGACCTTAAAACTTATCCAACAACCGGTTTTGGAACGGTACCGACATCAACACCAACTCCTTATCCGACACCAACCCCAACGGAAACACCGAAAATCAAGCATGGTGATATAAATGGTGACGGAGAGATAGATTCCACGGATTTGACAATATTAAAAAGATATATTCTCAGAAAGATTAATGAATTGAGTGTTTCCCAAGAAGTGGCAGATTTGAACGGCGATGGAGATGTAAATTCCACGGATATCACTTTATTGAAAAGGTATTTGCTGAGAAAAATAAAAAACTTTCCTGTTGACGAAAACTGAAATTAATTAAGTTAAAGCATTTTATATTTAATATAAATTTATTTAAGAAGGGAAGGGATAAGATGAAAAAGGGTAGATTTTTTTCAAAGAGAATTAAAGCTATGGTTACAAGCTTTGTTCTCCTTGCAGGGATGATTGTTCCTTTCAATACTACTCTTAATGCTGCTGAGCTGGAATTTAACTACGCAAAAGCATTGCAGTATTCAATATTTTTCTATGATGCAAACATGTGTGGAGCCGATGTTGATGAAAATAACCTGTATGACTGGAGAGGCGACTGCCATGTTTATGATGCGGAACTTTTGCTTGACTCGATAAACACCAACATGTCAGACGGTTTTATCAGTCGAAACATGAGCGTTCTTGATCCTGATGGAAACGGCACAGTCGATGTTTCGGGCGGATTTCATGATGCGGGTGACCATGTTAAATTCGGTATGCCGGAAGCCTATTCCGGATCAACATTGGGATGGGGATATTATGAGTTTAGAGAACAGTACGAAGCAACGGGACAGGATGATCATATTGAGACTATATTGAGATATTTTAACGATTATTTTATGAGATGTACATTTTTAGATAAGGACGGTAATGTAGTAGCCTTTTGTTATCAGGTGGGTGATGGGGACGTTGACCATGCTTATTGGAATTCCCCGGAGATTGATGAAATGTTCAGAAGGGGATGGTTTGCTACTGAAGAACTGCCCTCAACAGACTGTGTAACTGCGGCAGCGGCTTCTCTTGCGGCAAACTATATGAATTTTAAGGATGAAGATCCTGAATACGCACTAAAGAATCTTGACTATGCTAAAGCCCTGTTTGCATTTGCAGAAAAAAATCCTAAAGAAGTTAATGCGGACGGACCTAAGGGCTATTACGGTTCTACAAAATGGCAGGATGACTATTGCTGGGCTGCGGCATGGCTTTATTTGGCGACACAGGATGACCATTATTTAGACGAATTATTCAAATATTATGATTATTATGCACCTTCCTGCTGGACACATTGCTGGAATGATGTTTGGACAGGTACGGCATGTCTGCTGGCTGAAATAGACGATATGTATGATAAGGATAGTGATGAATTCGAAAACAGGTATAGACAAGCGGCGAATAAGAGCCCTTATGAAGAAATAGGATTCTGGAATGAAATCAAAAAACTGATTGAAAACTGGATGTACGGTAAAACCGTCACTATTTCACCTGGAGGATATGCATTCCTCAACAAATGGGGTTCTGCAAGATATAACACAGCTACACAGTTTGTAGCTCTTGTATATGACAAACATCACGGTGATACACCGTCAGAATATGGTGAGTGGGCAAAATCACAGATGAATTACCTGATGGGCGACAATCCGCTTAACCGTTGCTACATCGTAGGATACAGCGATATTTCCGTTAAATATCCACACCATAGAGCAGCATCCGGTTTATCGAAGTGTGAGGATCCCGATCCCCACAGATATGTTTTATATGGTGCTTTGGTAGGTGGCCCGGATGATAGTGACCAACATATTGATGTAACATCGGATTGGGTTTACAATGAAGTTACAAT
This sequence comes from Acetivibrio sp., assembly GCA_035384905.1. Taxonomy (GTDB): domain Bacteria; phylum Bacillota; class Clostridia; order Acetivibrionales; family Acetivibrionaceae; genus Hungateiclostridium. The sequence continues at coordinate 4,224 of DAOOJC010000139.1, forward strand.
AGACTATAATGCTGCCTTTGTCGGAGCATGTGCTGGTCTTTACAGGTATTTCGGGGATCCTTCAATGCAGGTTACTCCGGATTTTCCTCCTCCAACGGGTGGTGGAAACGATGATGAGCCGGGAGGCACCGGATATTGGGTGGAAGCCTTTGGCGTTGATATAGTACAGTCTGACGGACCGAAGGTTACAGAAATAACTCTATATGTACGTTCTAATGTTAAGAAGCCTTCCAAAAAAACCTTAGTAAGATATTATTTTGATGCTACCGGAATGTCATCTTTGGAGCCTAATAAAATCGAATTGAGGCAATTATATGACCAGACTGCGGCAGAAACCGACTATGCTGCTGAGCTTACAGGTCCCCGCCACTATAAAGATAATATTTACTATGTCGAGATATTCTGGGACGGATTTGTAATTGCAAATTCCAATAAAAAGTACCAGTTTGCATTGGGAACATATGCATGGGGAAATAGTTGGGATCCTTCAGATGACTGGAGCTACCAGGGGTTAAAAATTGAAGAAAGCAATTATACCGGAATTCCCGAGAAAGCAGATAACATTTGTGTTTATGATGACGGCGTTCTTGTTGGAGGTACAGAACCGGATGGGACAACCCCTGCAACTCCAACACCGGCAGTAACACCGGAGCCGACTCCCACATCAGGTATTCTATACGGTGATTTGAATGGGGATGAGGAGATAAATTCCACGGATCTGACACTGCTGAAAAGGTATTTGCTTAGAAAAATCGATAAATTCAGTGTTCCGGAAGAAGCAGCAGATTTAAACGGAGACAAAAGTATTAATTCTACGGACTTGA
>DAOOJC010000140.1:0-5009 GCA_035384905.1 Acetivibrio sp.
AATTACAATACCCTAAAAACCACTTATCAAATATTTTTTTCTCATTTTTTACAGCGTAAATTGCAAAAGTAAGTTCTACCCTTACTTAGCAAACTATAGAATTTAATCATTCAAATCCACATGTAGAATTTAATCGTGCAATTATATAACACCTCTTTTTTCCTCCAGAGCCCGCCCGAGCTTCAGAGAAAAAGTTTTTTAAGTGCGGTTTACAATGAGTGGGTCCCGTATGATAGCCTTCTGGCTAGCCAGCTTTCTATGCCCCTCAGCCATACTTCATCCAATACTTCGGGGGCATGGGGAGATGGCCCGCTGGCAATCTGTCATATGGGGGAGGCTCGTTGTCAACTGGATTCTTGAAAAAGTTTTTCACCTCATTATTTGCCATTCTAAAGTCTTATATTATCTAAATTTACAGGGCTTACGCTTTCATTTAATGGTATAACCTTCTATAATTATGATGGATGATGTTACTCAGCAAGCCGGTGTATGAAAGGAGCGCTAGCTATGCCAAATTATAAACACTTAACCCTGGATGACCGCAGTTTTATTCATTCCAGTCTGAATGCCGGTCATTCCTTCCGTCAGATTGCACATCATCTTGACAAGGATCCTTCCACTATCTCCAAGGAAGTCCGACATCGCCGTATACACTTGTCAGCAGGTGCTGCCGGGCGCACACCTAACAAGTGTATTCATAAGAAAACATGCACCATAAGCGGTTTATGTGATCAGCCTAAATGTAAACATAACTTCTGCCGTTACTGTAAAAGATGCAACGCATTTTGTTCAGAATTCCAGGAAGAGCACTGTCCCTCTCTTTCGAAGCCCCCTTATGTCTGTAACGGTTGTAAGCTAATCTATGGGTGCGTTCTGACCAAATATTTTTATCGGGCTTTGTCTGCCAACCAAGCGTATCAAACCAAACTGGTTGACTGCCGGTCAGGCCTTTCATATACCGAAGATGAGCTTCAGTATATGGACGAAGTAATTACGCCACTGGTCAAAAAGAAACAATCAATTCATCATATCTGTGTGACCCAGGCAGATAACATCCTATGCAGTGAACGTACTATCTATAAGTTAATCGAACAGGGTGTTTTGACTGTCCGAAATATTGACCTGCCCCGCAAGGTACGCTATCGACTCAGACGCCAGAGCCCAACATTCAAAGTGGATAAGAGCTGTCGTATAGGTCGTACATATCAGGACTTCCAAAACTATCTTGAACAACATCCTGATACTCCCATTGTTCAAATGGATTCTGTTGAAGGATGTAAGGGTGGAAAAGTACTACTAACAATCTTCTTTACTCAATCAAACGTTATGCTGATGTACCTTAGAAATCACAACACATCTCAATCGGTTATCGATGTTTTTAACTCTCTTTATGAAACGCTTGGCAGGGAGACATTCATGCGGTTGTTCCCTGTCATTTTAACTGATAACGGTTCGGAATTCTCCAATCCACGTGCTATCGAATATGATGCAAGCGGGCAAATGCGTACAAAGTTGTTCTATTGTGACCCTTCCTCACCACATCAAAAGCCTGAGATTGAGCGTAACCATGAATTTATTCGCATGGTTCTGCCTAAAGGTAAGTCTTTCGATGAATTGACCCAAAATGATGTGGATCTGTTAGTCTGTCATATCAATTCCTTGATAAGAAAAAAGCTGAACGATAGGTCCCCCATAACCACATTCAGCTTCTTCCACGGAGATTTGATTCTCCCCAAATTAGGGCTTCAGGCTATCCCACCGGATGAGGTAACACTTACTCCGGCATTGCTGGCTACCTCAAAGGAGGTGAACATGCATGAAAAAGACCTATGACAATATCCGACTGACTCTCGATCCAAAGAGCTCAAACTTAGATCTTTAAACCACCCTAATGCCTGCTTGAGGAACATCATCCATTTCAATTAGTCTTTTTCCATGGGTAGAACTTAGCTATGCGAAAAACTGCACTTTTTTCTACCTTCTGTTTATCATACACATTTTTTGCCCAAAAGCCTTAATTCTACTTCAATTCTATCACCAAATGACGGTTAAAAACAGGTCTTACCTATATACTTATATTTTTTGTGGAATTTAATCCTTCAAACTAGAACTTACTTTTTCATTTAAGCATTTTCCGCCGCACTCCGATGCCTGGCCTGTCAATATTTCTATCCCATGCTTCAATGCCGGAATTATAGCTTCCAGATTCTCTCTCACACCCTTTGGGCTGCCGGGAAGATTTATAATAAGGGACTGTTTCCTGATGCCAGCCTGTGCCCTGGAGAGCATTGCCTTCGGTGTAACCTGAAGGCTCTTCGCCCTCATTGCCTCGGGTATCCCCGGTACATACCTTTCAACTACTTCAAGAGTTGCTTCAGGAGTTACGTCTCTTTTTGAAAAGCCTGTACCTCCGGTAGTCAGTATTAAATTCAATCCGAGCATATCGGACATATCTATGATAGCTTCCTTTATATCCCGCTTTTCATCAGGAACAATCACATATTTTTCTATGCGGCCGCCTATCTGCTTCATTATCTCCTCGATAGCAGGTCCTGATTCATCTGTTCTTTCGCCCCTTGACCCCTTATCGCTTACTGTTATGATTCCTACACTGAATCCCTCCATTGGATCCTACCTCCCGCACTAGCACTTCGTATTACTGATATCTTCTTTAAGCTTGTCGTAGAAATTGAATTCCCCCGACTTGCCGCCCCTCTTATGTACAAGATGTATATCACTTATCACCATTAATTTATCAATGGCCTTGCACATATCATATATAGTCAGCGCCGCAACGGATACTGCCGTCAAGGCCTCCATTTCAACTCCCGTCACTCCGACAGTCTTCACAACCGCCTCAATATCAATTTTGGAATTTTCATAATCAGCCTTAAATTCTATATCTGCACCATATATGCTGACATTATGGCACATAGGTATTATATCCGGCGTAGACTTGGCTCCCATTATACCGCCTACCTGCGCTACGGATAAGACATCTCCTTTTCTGATCCTTCCCTCTGCAATGGCCTTCAGGGTATCTTTTTCCATATAAACTGAACCTCTTGCAATTGCCTCTCTTACACTCTCTTCCTTTTCAGAAACATCCACCATTTTGGCATAGCCCTTAGCATTTATATGGGTAAACTCCCCAACACCCTGGGCTTCCTTTTTATTTTTGGGGTTCATACAATCACCTCGTTATCTCATATTTTAGCACAAACTCAAGAAATTAATAAGGCCAATGCTATAATTTATCAAAGAACCTCTATGACCGATATTAAAATTAAAAAGTATGTTTTTTAATTAACATTATTTATACTATATTAATGTGCCAATTTTTGATATAATTTGGCATGGATGGTATTTTACCGTCATTTTTTCAACTTTATCAAGGAGGACAGCGGGATGTTGAAGATAAGCAGCAAAAGTATAATGTTCAAAGTGCTGGTGATGATATTAGCCATATGTACGTTGGAGTCTTTACTTTTTACTATAATGTCGGAAAGACTCACCGGCAGCATTTTGGAAAACATGACAATCGAAAACAGTAAAAAGAATGCAGAGCTGTACTCCGAATTCATAGGCAGCTGGCTGGGGGAACGCATGCGGGAAATTAATATATTTGCAAATTCTCCCGTTATAAAAACAATGGATTGGAATAGCATAGAACCCTACCTGAGGCAGGAAGTCAAAGAGAAACTTGATGTATATGATCATTTTATGGTTGCGGAGTCAAACGGGAATTATAGTACAACTCTTAGAAGAAATGTTGGAAATGTAAGTGACCGTGAGTATTTCAAGCATGTCATGGAAGGCAAAACTGTAGTGTCCAATCCGGTTATCTCCAGATCTACCGGAAAGCCGATAGCAATTATTGCATCACCTATACTGGACGATAACGGAAAAATTAAAGGGGTTATGGCAGGAGCAGTAAACCTCATGAAGCTTTCAAAAATTATTGAAAATCTCAAATATAACTATCCCAACTCATACTCATACATTGTAGACAAAGAAGGCCTAATCATTGCCCATCCCAGGGAAGAATTAATTCTCCAGCAAAATATAACAAAGGAATCAGATGTCATAACTAAAAACATAGCTCAAGCTTCGGCAGAGATACTCACAAAGGACCAGGGCTCCAATACATATTCCTTTGAGGGTATTGTCAGCATGAATTATTATCATATAATACCCAATACCGACAGTTGGAGGCTGGTTATCAAAATACCGGTAAACTACTGGCATACCCCTATGAGATATACTTCATCGCGTCTTATACTAATTGGGCTTGCAGGCCTGATAATAGCTTCAATAGTCGGATTCTTCATTGCAAAAAGTATGTCAACTCCAATCATAAAGCTTAAAGAAGTATTTACAAGGGCAACAGCCGGAGACCTTACAGTAAGGTCGGAAATCAGTACCAATGATGAAATCGGAGATGCCGCAAGAAGCTTTAATAAAATGATGGATACCATAAGCAAGCTGACCTACTACGATTCACTTACCCTGCTCCCCAATAAGCTTCATTTTGATGCAATACTGTGCAGGGAGATTAAGAAATCCGCCCGTAATAATACCATGCTTGCTTTAATGATATTTGACATAGACAGGTTTGAAAGCATTAACAATGCTTTGGGCCATTCGGTGGGTGACAAGCTTCTGAAAAGCCTGGCAGAAAAAATCAGCTGCTTTGAAGACAATAACCATGTAGTTGCCCGCATCGGAGAGGATATGTTCGCAGTATTGTTTAAGAATTTTAGCGATAAGGAAGATGTTATAAAGCTGTCGGATGAAATTCGGCAAATTATCAGACAGCCCTGGGTAATAGATGAACACAGATTTTATATTACTGCCTGTGTAGGGATTGCCTTATATCCTAAAGACGGGGAAAGCGGCGACAGCCTGTTTAAGAATGCATTTTCAGCAATGCAGAGAGCTAAGGTATACGGCCGGGATAATTATAATTTCTACGAACCTGCAATAAACGAACTGCTTCTTGAACAAAT
>DAOOJC010000141.1:0-5001 GCA_035384905.1 Acetivibrio sp.
ACCAACTTACAGTATCAAATAATTAGCTCAGACTGTACATTGCTCTGCATTAATTCCAATAGCTATTTTTTAGGAAACTCTTTAATTTTTCTAAGTATAAATCTTTTCATTAATGTTACATCCGTTGAATTTATGTCGCCATCGCCATCTAAATCCGCCGCCCACAAGTCATCTTCGACCTCAAAATCATCAATCTTTCTTAAAACATACCTCTTCAAAAGTGTAAGGTCTGTTGAGTCAATGCTTCCGTCTCCGTTAACATCACCGACCTTGATACTGGGTAAATGTGTAGGGGTCGGTACCGGAATATCCGAATCAGGCTCACCGTAAACAATACCCCTTCCGTTGGTAGCAACATAAACCCGGCCATAAACCCTGGGATCTCCTGTTATTGCCGTATCAACAGCACCATAACCATGTTCGTCATCATTAATACGCATCCACGTCTTACCGGCATCGTCGGAGCGGAAGAATCCCAAAACATTGTCTATTTCGCCGGTTATATAAACAGCCATGTAATCCTGTCCCGGTGCAGCTTTTCCAAAGCCCACCACATTTGCTGCAGATACATTCGAAAGCTTTGTAAATACAGCACCACCGTCAGCAGATTTCCATAATCCTCCGTCCCGGGCAGCCATCCAAACATGTCCCTCTTTTCCCGGAACTGCCTTGATATCATTAACCAATTCAGGCAAATCCGAAGCAGTTGTTGCAGTAAAGTTTTCTCCTCCATCGGTACTTACATAAAACTTTCCATTATAAAAGGCATAAAATTTCTTTCCGTCTGCACGGTCAGATGCAACCTTTGCCCCGTTACCAAGGCCTCTGCAGACAGTCCAGGAATTGCCGTTGTCGGTTGTTAGTGCCGGAGCGGAATCCTTCGGTGTCCAGATAACTGCTTTGGCATCGGCAGAAACAGCAACCTTTCCGCCGCCCACTGAATTTCCCGGCTCACTGGATGCCTGGAACCAGTTCTTTCCCCCATCATAGGAGAAGGAAATACGCTTTACTGCATTTGATTCGTTTTCCGAAACCAAAGCCATAAAGTTCGGTGAAAGCTCAGCATAGTCAATGCCTGTTCCTGTTGAGTAAGCTGATACATGAAACTTTTCCGGGCCAACTTTCAAATCCTCATGGTAAAATCCAACAATATCTCCTACTGCACTAACAAGAGGAGCTCCCTCCGGCGGACTTATCAGGCCTAAAACCGCACATTCCTCAATTCCCATGCCTTTTACTTCAATTTTTACCTTCCCTCCCTTGTCCCAGTCGGTAAGGTTGTCGGTACCGTATAATGTAGCACCAGTACCGTACATCATGCGGTCCGAATTGAACGGGTCAATCTCTATATCGCCTATCATCCAGCCCAATTTGGGATTTATTTCCGGAAGTGTTTTCTCTGTACCCCAATCCAACCATGGTGCTTTGGAAATATCCTGTTCGTAATGCAGTATACGTTCGGGATACATTCCCCATTCCCATATATTTTTCCATGTCTTTCCTCCATCGGTAGTACGGAAAATAAACTCATCCGGCCACCAAGCATTCATGGTAGACACAAGCATAACATCATGATTCTGTGCATCCCCTGCCAACCCTGCAAAGCAAAAACGATTATCTGAGCTGGAATACGGAAGGGGACTAATATCGGTCCATTCACCTGTCTTGGTATTATACTTCCATACCTGCCCCTTTCCGCCGCCGTCATAAGGACCGCAGGTATCGCCATAGGTTATGATCAGCATCCCGTTTGATGCCACAACTCCATGATGAGGAAGCAATCCTGTGGGTTGTCCGGGAACCGCTTCCCATGTTGCACCTCCGTCGGTACTGCGGTAAATGCTCTCGTCCTTGTCGGCCACCCCTACATATATGTTTTTGGTAGCATTGCCGCGGGTACTGCTGCTTTTATCAAAGGCCACCCAAACCACTCCAATTATATCTTTGGTGTAATCATTGTTCGGATCATAAATATAATCTCCGGGATTAGGGAAATTCTTTACCTCAGACCATGTTACACCATAATCGGTACTTCTCCACAAACCTTTTCCGCAGCGGGCACCAAAATACAGTATGCTGTTGTCATTAGGGTCAACCGCCAAACGTTCGCCCATGGAACGTCCGGGCATATTTCCGCCAAACTTGAAGGGCAGCTGTGTTTTTTCCCACGTTTCGCCCCTGTCATTGGAACGTAATATGGCACCCATGTTCGGAAGCCAATCGTTAGTATACATTCCGGCTGCTATATAAACCCGATTCGGATCTACCGGGTCGGCAGCCAGGCTTTCCACTCCATAGTAGCTGTACTCATCCATTTGAAAATGGTCAAGTAATGGAATCCATGTCCCAGTAGAAGGGTCCCAACGGTAAGCTCCCCCGATATCTGTACGGGCGTAAATCAAATCTTTTTCCGTTTCGCTGAATATTATTCCCGGAACAAATCCTCCGCCTCCGCCAATCACCACATTGTCCCATTTATACGGAATACTGCCGACGGCCTCGGTAGAAACAGGGGAAGCAAATATTGATGTGAATGCAAATGCTGCTGTAAACGCAATAGCTTTAAACTTGCCGATAAACCTTTTACTCATTAGCCGATCCTCCCTATAAAAAATATAGAAATTTTCCTTTCTTTTCTTTCTCTAACACCCTTATTCAAAGAAAATTTTACGACTGTAGAAATTTCTTCCCTTTGCGGTGTTTTTAGCAAGGCGGAAGATATGCCGGTCGCCTGTAAGTCCAATCTGTATCTGCCACTTATAAGAGCAAGGGACATTTTCGCCTCGTAATAAGAATTCGCTTTAAATGGGTTCTTTAATGTATCCTCGTTTTTGAACATTCTCTTTTGTCAAATCCCGCGAGCAAAATCTCCGGGAGCATCAAGCTTCCATCGTTTTTTGTCATTTCACTTCGTGAAATACCACGAAAAAACCGTTGATCCAGGTATTATCGGACCAACGGTTGTTAACAGTCAATACATTGTCATTATAAACCACTATAGGATTTTAACCTTTACTGCCTCCAATATTCTCAATACACTCCACAGCTTTATTGAGGTAATCATGATTCACCTTTTCAATCTCTCCTTTGTCACAAAGCTCTGCAACCGAAGGATCAATAGGTACTCTTCCCAGCACCGGCACTCCCAGATCCCGGGCAACATCATCTATCTTGCTTTTCCCGAATAATTCGATTTCTCTTCCGCAATCGGGACATTTAATCCAACTCATATTTTCAACAATACCCAATACTGTCTTATTCATGGATTTTGCCATATTATACGCTTTTTTCACAATAAGTGAAACCAGATCCTGGGGCGAAGTCACAATAACCACACCATCCAAGGGTATGGATTGAAAAACAGTCAAAGGCACATCTCCGGTCCCCGGAGGCATGTCAATAAACAGGTAGTCAATATCCCCCCATATCACATCGGTCCAGAACTGTTTCACAACACCGGAGATTATGGGTCCTCTCCATATAACCGGAGAGTCTTCCTTTTTAAGCATCAGGTTGACTGACATTACCTTAATATCATTATGTGTACGTTGAGGATGGATTCCCAACTCGCTTCCTTCGGCCTTTTTGCTGACTCCGAACATTTTGGGTATGGATGGACCGGTAATATCCGCATCAAGCACACCAACCCTGTAACCTTTTCGTTTCATCAATACGGCCAACGTTGACGTTACAAGGGATTTGCCAACTCCACCCTTTCCGCTTACTATTCCTATCACCTTATTGATATGGTTAAGTTCATTGGTCTTTGCAATAAAATCCTGTTTAATTGAACTGCTTCCTTTTTGAGGACAGCTTTCTTGGGAACACCCGCCGGAAGCACAGTCTTTGTTATTGCACTCGAAACCGTTATTCATTTCCATCATCTCCTATGTGTTGTTTTTTTATGTCCTAAAATAGTATATACCAACTATTGTCCTGTTATAAACCCTTACAAGACTGAACTTCTTCGCCCCTTTAATTATGAATATGCAATAAAACAGATTTCTACTTCAATTGCTGTATCAATCTCCGGTACTCCTCCTCAAGCATTTCCTTGTCTTCACCGGGTTCCGAAAGCCTTGCCACTACCTCTGTAATTTTCATTTGCAAAGCAATCCTTTCTGCCTCACTATTAGCCATGATAACCGGCTTCTTCCTGCCATCAAAATACTCCTTTGGAGTTCCTTCAAATTCAATTATTTCCCGGTTTTCAACAATGAGCAGCCTGTCGGCAACTTTATTAACAAATCCCCTGTCATGAGAAACAAACAAAACAGTTCCCTCATACTCTAAAAGAACATCCTCCAAGGCTTCTATGGACTGCATATCAAGATAATTTGTGGGTTCATCCATCAGAAGAACATTGGCATCGGACACAAAAAGCTTTGCAAAAGATACTTTTATCTTTTCACCTCCGCTTAACACACCAACCCTCTTGTGTACGTCCTCACCCGAAATAAGAAGCCTTGCCAATATTGTTCGTGCCACTGACTGGGACTGTATACTGTCCTTCATTACATTCTCCAATACGGTTTTGTCGCATTCCAGGTTTTCAAAACCCTGCCGGAAATAACCCAGTTTTGCTTTAGGAACAACATTAATACTCTCATCCGAAAAACAGCCAATCAGGTTAAGCAGTGTGGTCTTCCCTGCCCCGTTTTCCCCCCACAAAGCGGTTTTCGATCCGTTATAAACCTTGAACTTCACGTTGTCAAATATCTTCTTGCTGCCATAGCCAAAGGTCAAACCATCGGAAGAAATTACAACTTTGTTCTTCGGCGGATCTGTCAAAGAGAAATCCAGCTTAATCCTTGGAATCGATCTTGGCCTTTCTTTAACCTCCAGCTTTTCGAGCCGGGTCTTCAGACTATTAACTGCTTTGTCTATCTTTTGCTGTTTCTGTTTCGCATCCTGCTTATGAAGCCTTGCCTCGGAATTTCCCATCCGTTTTGGGGTCTTCCTCATGGTTTTGGACCTGTTCTGCCTGTCAATTATTGCTTC
>DAOOJC010000142.1:0-4989 GCA_035384905.1 Acetivibrio sp.
AACTACATAACCCGTGCAGAGACAATTAAAATTTTAAATAAAGTAATTCCTTATTTATATAATAACAAAGGCAGCTATGCAGCTGAAGAAATAAACGGAAACGTACTGATTAATTCTGAAGGGGTTGTTTTGGCAAACACAGTAGTAAATGGTGATTTATTTCTTGCCCCGGGAATTAAAGATGGCGATGTAACCCTTGACGGTGTAAATGTGAAGGGAGTAGTTTATGTAAATGGTGGAGGAAGCGATAGTGTACATTTAATAAATACCAAATTAAACAGGATTATTGTTAATAAAAAGGGTGATGAGGAAGTTAGAATTGTAACTTCAGGAAGTAGTTCTATTGGAAGTATTGTTGTTAAATCCGGTGTAAAACTTGAAGAAAAGGATTTGGACGCCGATGGATTTAATGAAGTTATTGTTGACTCAGGGCTTTCAGCCGGCAGAAAATAGTATTTGTCGGCGATTTTGAACAGGTGGAGGTTCAAGCAGAAGAGGCCTTGCTGGAAACTAAAGAAGCAAAAATGAAATTAAAAGTATTAGCCCAAAAGGTTAAAATAAATGGGAAAGAAATTGAAAAATCATCAAATAATTATATTGTAGCCGGGGAATTAGCATCAATTGAAATAGATGAGCCGAAACCTTCCAGCGTACCGGGTGCAGATAATACCCCGGAACCTTCCGGTGTACCGGCTGAAAATAGTAACTCGGGACAAAAAAATACACCGAAAAAATCAAGCAGCCCAAAACCAACCGTTACTCCTGTACCTACCATAAGTCCCAGTGCTCCGAAAGAAGAGTGGCATCTGGTTTGGAGTGACGAGTTTGACGGCTCGGAAATAAACATGGATAATTGGAGCTATGATGATCCAACCAACGGAAGATGGAATAGTGAAATACAATCCTACACACAAAATAATGCATTTATCGAAGACGGTTCACTGATTATTGAAGCCAGGAAAGAAGATATTACGGAGCCCAGCGGTGGAACCTATAATTATTCATCGGCAAAAATGATTACCAAAGGCAAACAATCATGGAAATACGGTAAGTTTGAAATAAGGGCAAAAATGCCTACCGGACAAGGAATTTGGCCGGCAATTTGGATGATGCCGGAAGATGAACCCTTCTACGGAATTTGGCCCAAATGCGGTGAGATAGATATTATGGAACTTCTGGGGCACATACCCAACAAGCTTCATGGAACACTTCATTTTGGAGAACCCCACAAGGAATCCCAGGGAACATATTTCTTGCCGGAAGGACAGAGCTTCGGTGATGACTATCATGTTTATGCAATTGAATGGGAACCGGGTGAAATTCGCTGGTATATAGACGGTGAGTTATACCACATTGAAAATGACTGGTACTCAAGAGACCAGTATCTCGCTGATGATTACACTTATCCTGCACCTTTTGATCAGAATTTCTTTTTGATTATGAACATATCCGTAGGAGGAAGTTGGCCGGGATATCCTGACGAAACAACGGTTTTCCCGCAACAAATGGCTGTGGATTATGTGAGAGTGTATCAAAAGGATGAATATCCTCATAGAGAAAAGCCTGTCAAAGAAGAAGGGACGGCAAGGAAACCTCTTGAGGACGGCAATTATATCTATAACGGCGGTTTTGATGTAGATGATCCTGAGGCAACCGGTGTTGAAGGAGTTTCCAATACATCTTACTGGACATTCTTACAGGGACCTGGCGGAGTTTCAGCCGTAAATGTAGATGAAGGTGTAATGCATGTACAGGTCGAAAAAGGAGGAACAACCGACTACAGTGTACAATTGCTTCAAGCACCGGTTCATCTTGAAAAAGGTGCAAAATATAAAGCATCTTTCGATATGAAAGCCCAAAACACAAGAGAGGTAAAACTTAAAATAGGAGGAGACGGCGACAGGGGCTGGAAAGATTATGCAGCTATTGCACCCTTTGAGGTTTCCACAGAGATGACTGCCTATGAGTTTGAGTTTACCATGAAAGACGATACGGATGTTAAGGCACGGTTTGAGTTTAATATGGGTCTGGACGACAATGATATCTGGATTGACAATGTCAAGCTGATTAAGACAGAAGACGCACCGGAGATAGATCCTTCAACAGTAGTAAGACCTCCCCTTCTTTCAGGAAATTATATATACAACGGCACCTTCGATCAAGGCGAAAACAGAATGGGATTCTGGAACTTTGCTGTAGATGGCAGTGCAAAGGCTGCATACTATATTGGAAGTGAAGTTAATGAGCGTAGATTTGAAACAAGAATACAAAAAGGCGGAAAATCCAAAGATGCCATTAGATTGGTACAGCCGGGAATTAATATTGAAAAGGGCAAATCCTACAAGGTAAGTTTCGAAGCATGTGCCGAAGCACAAAGAAGCATTGATGTGGAAATTGCAAGCAATCTAAATGGTAGCAGCATTTTTTCAACCACTTTTGAAATCGGCAAGGAAAATAAGATATACGAATTTGAATTTACCATGAATGAAGAATCGGATAAGAACGGGGAACTCAGGTTCAATTTGGGTGGAAATAACATTGATGTCTATATTGATAATGTTGTTATGAAGAAAACAAGTTCTGATGAAGTTGAAGGAAATTTACTTCTAAATGGCGTATTTAACAGCTTGTTAAGCTGGAAATATGAAGCATATGATCCCGGATCGGCACTATTTGATAATCCTGATGAACAGTTTAGGGCAGATATTAGTTCTGTGGGTACTGCCGGTTGGAATGTACAATTGTATCAGGATAATGTGCCGCTGGAAGAAGGACAGACCTATGAAGTTTCCTTTAGTGCAAAATCAACAGTTGACAGAAAGGTATTAATTCAGTTGCAAGAAGTAGATGTCTGGACACAATACTTCCTATCAGGAAGCTCAAATTACAGGTGATCTTCAGACATATACATATGAATTTACAATGGATAAGCCGACTGATTCGGCATCAAGGTTTAGTATTGCACTGGGAAGTCCCGATGACGGTAAGACCACTTATGATCCACATGAGGTAATAATTGACAATGTTGTGGTTAGAAAGGTTGTGCCGGTTATTTCGTTAATACAAAACGGAACCTTTGAAAATGATAAAGAGCATTGGTTGGAATACTGGGGCGGAAGCTGGGAAGATGACCCTGCAGGTGCCGGGAATGGTACTGCAACAGGTTCTTGCATAGTAACCGCAGGAGAGCTTGAAGTTAATATAACCAAGGTAGCTGTCAAAGAATATACACCTCAAATCAAACAGGAAAACTTATTGCTGGAAAAGGATGCAACTTATATTTTATCCTTTAAAGCAAGGTCACTTGATGCAAGAACTATCAAAGCAGATATTTTGGATTCTGTTTATAACTGGTATGGCGGAAGTACCTTTGACTTAACAACGGAGGATGAAGTCTATACATTCACATTTACTCCTACTAAGGATATTAGTGATGGTGTTCTGACTATAAATTTCGGCACCATACCGGGTAAGACTTCAGTAGCGACTACTATCTATCTCGATGATATAACGATAATAAAACAGAAATAAAACAGGGGACGGTTTTACTTCTGATGTCCCCAATTAAAGAATTATAGATTATATGTTAAAGGCATTATTTGTTATCATAAAAATAATGCCTTTCTTTTAAAACCATTATTACCGCAAATAAATTGGAAAATGCTTTGTATATGCAGGTTTTAGACTATTGGAAGTATTACCGATAAATATGCAAAACTCTGAAATACTCCGATATTACAAAAACACAATAAAATTTTAATTAAAAGTGGGTAGTATCATAAAAAAGTGGGTATATTTTTATAAAGTCAATTATATAAAAAAACTCAGATACAAAAAATAAACACTAGGAGGTACTTATTATGTCATTGATTGGAACTGAAGTTAAACCATTTACCTCAGAAGCTTATCATAACGGAGAGTTTATAACGGTAACGGAGCAAGATTTTAAAGGAAAGTGGAGTGTTGTATGCTTCTACCCTGCGGATTTTACTTTTGTTTGCCCTACTGAACTTGAAGACTTACAAAACAATTATGAAAAATTAAAAGCATTGGGAGCAGAAGTCTATTCTGTTTCCACCGATACACATTTCACTCATAAGGCATGGCACGATACATCGGAGGCTATAAAGAAAATTACTTATATAATGATTGGAGACCCATCGCATAATCTTTCTAGAAACTTTGATGTTCTTGACGAAACAACTGGATTGGCAGATAGAGGTACTTTCATTATAGACCCTGATGGTGTTATTTAATCGGTTGAAATATCGGCGGGTAATATCGGACGTGATGCCGATGTTCTGGTTGATAAAATAAAGGCTGCTCAGTATGTTCGAAATCATTCCGGTGAAGTGTGCCCGGCTAAATGGAAAGAAGGCGGTTCAACACTTAAACCAAGTATTGATCTGGTCGGAAAGATATAAGAGGTAACAGACATGCTTCTGGATGTAGAAATCAAACAGCAACTGGAACAGTATTTGGCGTTGCTTGAAAATGATATCGTCATTAAGGTTAGTGCCGGGAATGATAAAGTGTCCACCGACATGGTCGTACTGATAGATGAGATTGCTAGACTTTCGTCAAAGATACATGTTGAAAAAGCGGAATTGGACAGAACTCCGAGCTTCGCAATCAGCCGCTTGAATGAGGATACAGGAATTGTTTTTGCCGGTATTCCCTTAGGACATGAGTTTACTTCCTTAATTTTGGCTCTCCTCCAAGTAGGAGGAAGAGCCCCTAAGGTAGATGAAACCAATATCCAACGGATTGAGCAGTTAAAGGGAGAGTATCGTTTTGAAACCTACATTAGCCTAAGCTGTCATAATTGCCCCGATGTAGTTCAAGCACTCAATATAATGAGTGTGGTCAATCCCAGTATTACCCATACCATGATTGATGGGGCTGTCTTTAAAGAAGAGGCTGAAAGTAAGGATGTTATGGCAGTGCCTGCGATATACCTTAATGGCAAATTCTTTGATAACGGACGCT
>DAOOJC010000143.1:0-4977 GCA_035384905.1 Acetivibrio sp.
TCTTTATACAACTTTCCCAATCCGTTTTCAATATTTAATTTATCGCTAAAAAATGGGCAACCTGCTAAATATTCGCATTGCATAGAACTCACTCCTGTCTCGGCTTGAAATATTACATAATGTATATCGGAAAAATAAAGGCAATTATTAGAATGAACAACTAATTTTTTTCTATTTCATAATGCATACTTCTACTGGCACAAAGTTTACTGAGCACAAAATATATGAATCTTATGTAGTAAGACCATTTTGACGTTTAGTGTAGCTTTATAACAAATTATCTCTTGCAAATATATGTGAAAAGTAAAATTGAAAAAACAATTGTAAGTGAATCTTAATATGGGTTATAATTAAAGCCATAATGCTGTCGTTCTTCTTCAGTATCAAACTCAGTTTTGTTTTGAAAAAAAAGATTTCTTTGTTTTCATGAAAAATGATGAGATCTATTATATATATTTTGTTTAGATGTGGTGTAATAAGTTTACACTAAAGTTTAGGGGAGTGAAATGTATGAAGAAAATTGTTTCATGGTGTATTGTCCTGACAATAGCTTTTGGATTAATGTTTACACCAAATTCCAATTATCCTGTATATGCAGGCGGCTTAAATGACAGTATTTTTGAAGATATTGTTGGCCATTGGGCACAGGAATATATTGAAAAGTTTTACGGGAGAAAATGGGTTGTCGGGTATGAGGATGGTTTATTTCGGCCTGATAGATATGTAACCCGTGCTGAATTTACAGCAATGGTTGTACATATATTTAAAGGGGAGATCAAACCTGGTGACAGTGTTTTTTCCGATGTAATTGAAAATGATTGGTTTTATGATGTTGTAAATTATGCTAATTCAGAAGGGCTTATAAAGGGATATGAAGATGGTACTTTCAGACCGCGAAATAATATGAGCAGGCAGGATGCGGCGGTACTTGTTTCAAATCTCTTTGATGTTGATTTCTTTACCGGTGCCCAAGAGTATAAATTTACAGATGAAGACACATTTCCGGAATACTCATATCAGAGTATAAAAAACCTTGCATCCCATGAAATTGTCAAGGGATATCCTGACGGGACTTTCAGACCTTCTAACCTTATAACAAGGGCTGAAGCAGTCAGAATGCTTGATGTGGTTTTGAAATATATTGAAATACCTTCACCTGAAATTCCTGAGGCTCCACCTGTTACTCCAAGCCCCGATACTACTTCTACCTCTACACCTACTCCTACACCTACTCCCGGCAATACAAGTAATGGTAACAAAGGAGTATCCAAATCAACACCCAAAGCAACGCCGGTGCCAGAGATACTGGATATTGATCTTAAACCTGTGAAGGTTAATATTGCTGATACAATGACGGATCCTCAGACTCTTCAGATAAGCGGAAGGGCAATAGTTGAAATTGAAAATGGCGGTAACGATCCTGTTAAAAAAACGTTTGAAGTGACAATATTTGAGGATACAAATCTTAGCGGTGGATATGATAAAAACGATAATATATTAGGAGTAAAAAAAGTACGTGATTCTGTGTATGGAGCAAGTATAAACGTATCTGTGGAGGTCAAGGGAACGGTACTGTTTAGGGACAATCCACTGTATGCTTTTGTTGACAGCAGAGATGTTGTTGTTGAAACAAATGAGCAAAACAACCAGCTTATCAGCAATGCGGGCTGTGAGAATAAGCCTTCGGTAGGAAGCTTTGACCCTGTTCTTGAATGGAAATGGGATACTTCTGAAGTGTTCCCAAATTCAATAAACGTTTTGATGACTCCGGTTATTATGGATATGGACGGTGATACTATTCCTGATGTGGTGTTTGGATCTACCGAAAGTACTGGAGGAAATCAAGTGGAAGTTGGTATATTAAGGGCAATAAGTGGAGACAGCGGAAAAGAGATCTTTAGCGTGACGGATAGTGTTTATAGAATCAATGTTGCATTTTCAATAGCTGCTGCGGATATAGATATTGACGGAAAGCCTGAAATAATTGCTTGCGACACCACGGGCCAAACACTGATTGCTTTTGAAAATGACGGAACCTTCAAATGGAGAAGCCCTCAGCTTCAAAGTATCAATTGGGGAGCACCGTCTATTGCAGATATTGATAACGATGGAGTACCTGAAATAATAATTGGTAATCAAGTATTAAACAGTGACGGAACTATCCGATGGACAGGAACGGGAGGAAAGGGAGGAAAGGCGTTTGGTTCCAGTGGTCCGCTCTCTTTCGCTGTAAATATCGATATGGATGACGAGCTTGAAATAATTTGCGGAAATACAGTATACAAAGCCGATGGAAGCATTTTGTGGCAAAATAATGGATTATATGACGGACATAACGCAGTGGCGAATTTTGATGATGATCTTTATCCTGAAATCGTATTGGTAGGAAACGGATATCTCTGGCTTTTGGAGCATGACGGAGAAGTCAAGTGGGGACCTGTGACTATTCCTGGAGGCGGACGTGGAGGCCCGCCTACGGTTGCGGATTTTGATAATGACGGAAAGGTAGAAATAGGGGTTGCTGCAGCTGCAAGATATACCGTATTTAATGATGATGGAACTGTTCTTTGGTCTTCGGTTACTCAGGATAAAAGTTCAAATGTAACAGGATCATCGGTGTTTGATTTTGAGGGTGACGGTTCATATGAAGTAGTATACAGAGATGAGCTGAAGCTGAGAATATACAGTGGAATGGACGGAACTATTCTGTTTGAAATTCCCATGAGCTCATGTACATGGTACGAATACCCCCTTGTAGCTGATGTAGACAGTGACGGAAATGCAGAGATCATTGTTGTTGCAAATAACAACTGCGGCTATGGTATACAAAGAGGAGTTTATGTATTCGGAGATGCCAACGATACCTGGGTTAATACTTGTAAGGTCTGGAATCAGCATGCTTATAGCATAACAAACATTAACAGCGATGGAACCATACCTTCTAAGTCCATTAATAATTGGGAAATATTTAATAACTTCAGATGCAACCAGTCGATAGATGCTCTTGCATGTGTTGACCTGACAATGTCATATTTGCGGATTACTCCAACCGATGATTCTTATACACTTACTGCACGTATTGGAAACGCCGGGACATTGTATGCTCCGAAGGGCGTAAATGTTTCCTTTTATAGCAGTCCTCTGACTGCTGAGGAGCAGAATTCAGATGAAACGCGAGAATTAATTGCTACTGCTATAATGGAAAATCAGATAAATCCAGGTGAGTTTAAGGATATATCGGTAGTTTTACAAAGACAGTTGTCAGGAAATCATGTTATTTATGCAGTGGTTGATGATGGATCCGGACACGGAATGGTGCGAGAGATTGACGAGACAAATAATACAACAAAGTGTGAATTTTCGTTTGATAGCGGCTCTTATACACCGACACCAACTTCAACACCAATGCCGACACCTACTGATGAATCTGTCCAGATCAAGGACATAGATCCGGCTGAGGCATTTGATTTAATTAAAAATACATTAGACGAAGAAATTGTAATACTTGATGTACGTACATTGCAAGAGTTTGAAGAGGGGCATATAGAGAATGCAATCAACGCAGATGTGAATTCGGATTTGTTTAACGACATGATTAGTTCCTTGGATAAAAATAAAGTATACTTGGTATATTGTGCTTCCGGTACACGAAGTATAAAAGCTGCAAACATGATGAAGGAAAAGGGCTTTCACGAAATATACAATTTGAATGGTGGTATAACAAGATGGAAGAACGACGGTTTTCAGGTTACAGAATGACACCGAAATGTAGTTGATATCAGTACTATATTAATAGCCATACAGGTTTTCAGTCTGTATGGCTATATGTTTTTATTCATTTGTTGCTTGCCCGGCCTCTTCATTCTGCATATCATAAAACCGGCATTCTGTCCGGCTATTTTGATGATATACTCTCAAAATAGAAGTCAAAGAATAGCATTTTTAATTTTTACCTTCTTCCCATATATTGATAATTTCGGGCAATTGACTGCTTATAGCATGTTTAACTGCATCTAAATTCACAAATTATTTTTATGGAATGACCATGTTTAAAGTTAATAGTTTCTGAAAATTATTTGTTGTATTTATCATCGTTTTTATGATACAGAAATACAGAATTATTTCTTTATAAAAATTATTGAAGGATACACAAACAAGCATCAGCTCTTTGTATATCCTTCAAATGAAATTAATAATGCATCAATCCTCTTTATTGTATGAGTTATATTAGTTAATAAACAATGTTTACCGATAAAATTTGATTACAGCTTACATTTTCATTCTATGCTATAGCTTTATTAGTTGGTTCCTGACTTCGTCTTGTTTACAATCATCACATTTTCACTTTCACTATAGCCACTTATAACAGAACCATCTCTGTCGGTTATACGAACAGCGTTATTTTTATCGGCTAACGAAATAGTAACCATTTTCCCGGATTGATTCGATATCTTCAGGTCAATTCCTAAATTTCTATTTTCATCTATATATGGGAAATTACATATTACTACTACATTGGGTTCTCCATTTAAAATAATCCCCTGAAGATTAACCATATCATGATCAGAAGCTATAATCTTAGCAGTATATGTATCTTGTTGAATAATTAGATCAACACTGACGACTTCCTTAGTCTTAAACCTTATAAAACTATTTATGACGGAGCCAGTCATTACAAAATTTGGACCAGATGTCATAAAACTCCCAAGTGTCATTTCGATTTTAGTAGGTTCTTCATATTTGCCTTTCCAATCATATGGAATATCTTCATAGTTGGATAGTTTAGTACAGCCATAAAAACAAGTGTTGTACTTTGTTACATTTGTACGCAACCATAAGGACGGAGCTAAGCCTGTTAGATTACTGCATCCAGAAAAACAATAATCAAAATGTGCTACATTGATATTATTAGCAAATAAGGCTTCCGGAATTTCTGTTAGGTTGCTGCATTTAGAAAAACAATAACTAAAATCTGTT
>DAOOJC010000144.1:0-4928 GCA_035384905.1 Acetivibrio sp.
AAAAAGACGTATACATTATATTAAAAAGGCCTCCACTTATCGTGAAGGCCAAATTTTTACCATCCAAGCTTGTCCTTTATTTCTGAAGTAAGCTGGTCTGCCATCAATTCATGGGTAATGAGGCTTGGGTGCCAATCTTCTCCATAACCGTTGCTGGGGTCTTGTTGAGGAAACTCTACAAAATAAACCTTTGAATCTCCTCTTGAGTTAAAATCACTTATAACTTCTTTAACATAACTGCGGCATGAATCTAAACCACTTCCCCAAAGCATTGGTCCAACACAGCAGAATATGTGGGAATCCGGATAGTTTGTACGTACCTTTGCAACAAGCTCTTTATAAGCCGTTATGAACTTTGTTTTATCGGCTGGTGTTGTTGAAAAATCGTTTGTGCCTAGGTTAATAACTACCACTTGAGGGACGTAGTTTTTAGAATCCCACTGAACTCCGCTCTGTGGAAGAGTAAAGGGATAACGGTCAGGCATAAGAGGACCACCGGAACCACCGTAGTTCATAGTAAGACCTATTCCCGACCAGGCAATTATATTTGCACTTGCATTCAATGAACGTGCAGTAATTGCGGCGTAAGACAAATAACTGTTTTCATTTTTAGGTGTAAAAGGCTGATCTTTGCTCAATCCTTCATTCCCATAAGCACATGTGATGGAATCTCCAATGAATTCTATTTTTCTTTCAAGAGGAGCAGGGGGTGCTAGAAGTTTTCCCTGACCGAAATCGAATCCGAGGATCTGAACTTCACCCTGAGAGGCTTCTGTACGTTTCCATAAAACAAGATGGTGGTTCCCGTTTGAAAGACCGGTTACAAGTTTAACGGTCGATGTGCTGCTGACCATAAAAGGCTGTAAAACATTACCGTCTACAATAGCTTGAAACCAGTTTTCACCGGTAGATTTGAGGGTTACACTGGCTTCGGTTCCTGAAAAATTCAGCTCGACATTGCTTCCGGACCAAGCACATTTTGGACCCTGTGGGTCTGAAAAATCAAACCTTCCATTATATAAAAACCCTGGATTGTCTGGTATAATAGTATCATCTGCAGGGAATTTGTCAATTCTTCTTAATATATATCTTTTCATTAATGTTATGTCTGTGGAATCTATACTGTTATCTGCATTAACATCGGCGGCTAATTCGCCTTTATCGTAAGGGAAAGTAAACAATTTGTGAAGTACATATCTTTTTAATATTGTCAAATCTGTAGAATCCACCTGTCCGCTTCCGTCTATATCACCATATATAAAATCATTTGTTGGTGATTTAGTAGGTGATGGCGTATGTGTTGGAGTAGGTGATGGCTTTGTTGTTGGAGTGGGTGTGTTTTGTTTTCCGCCGGCACCTCTTACAAGAGCCTCGGCAATTTCAGGATAATACCATGAAAGACCGGATCTGTTTAATATGGCATAGGAATCTGAATTGCCAGGTCCAAAATAACCGTTATCCCACCAGAAAACAGTGATTCCTCTGGCGGCTGCTTCTTTAGCATAGTGCTCTGCATGGGCTACTCTCGAAGAAAGATTATTCTTATCGATTGTTCCGAATTCTCCTATAATCACAGCTCTGCCGGTTTTTACAAACCTGTTATAAATTGCATCAAGCTCATTGGAAAGGGAGGTCTTGTCGTAATCACTGCCCCAATTGGAAGTTCCTTTAATGTCCATAGCAAAGAAATATGGTGAGTAAGCATGAATTGATACAATTACCCTACTGTCATTATTCGGAATAATCAGGTCATTTAATGCAACATCCAGACCGGTTGCAGCATTGGTTGGAACCATAATAAATCTTTCGGTATTATTTCCTCCAGAACTTCTAATGGTATTGACAACTGCCAGGTTAAATTTATTTATTACATCGCGGTTTTCATATGTTCCCCCGGTCCATTCGGACGGTGAACCGATTGCTCTTGGCTCATTCATTGTTTCAAAAACCAAGTAATCGCTGTAGTTCTTAAAACGATTTGCGATTTGCTCCCAGAGTTTTGTGAGCTTCTCTTTACTTTGTTCTTCATTAGCATATGTAGGGATTATCCAATCGTCATGATGAACATTTAAAATAACATACATATTATTGTCAAGAACGTAATTTACTATTTCTTCTATCCTGTTAAGCCATGTTTGATCGATTGTATAGTTAGGAGCAGGCCCAATGTGGGTATTCCAGGTTACAGGTACTCTCACGGCATTAAACCCCATTTCTTTTACTTTATCTATCATTGATTTAGTGGTCCGGGGGTTTCCCCATGCGGTTTCGGTAGGGGCATCCATGGTGTTTCCCAAATTCCAACCGATTCGCATTTCTTTGACGAAATCCAATGCCGAAATGTCCCGCATGATTCCATCTGCGTTTGCATTTAAAATTCCGGCTCCGGATGCTTGAAATTCTTCTGCCGCAGGTGCGGCATTAACCGAAAACGCACCTAGTACACCTGTCAATAGAACAAGTATACACAATAAAGAAACTATTTTTTTCAATTCAATTCACTCCTCCACAAAATTATAATATTACACTAATAATACCTAAGTCTCTAAATACCCTGCCTCCATCCGGGAAATCATAGAAATCCTGATGCTTACGTTCCTGAACATGATTTCTGCTCCTTCCTCCTCCCATAAAGAAAAAAATAAAAAGCACTTTTTTATAATATAAAATACGCAAATTTTCTTTTTTTTAAGGTATGCAAATAAAAGATAGTAAGGTAAAAAATAATATTATTTTATTGAGAAAATGTAATTTGTCATTTCACTTCGTGAAATTCCACTAAACAAAGGACCTTCACATTCTATGCGAAGGTCTTAAAACGATGTACTTACATTAAGATAATGAAAGGCGTGATGCCTTGGTGAATCAAAATTGAGATTTATTCTGCAGGGAACTTGTTGATTTTTCTTAATATATATCTTTTCATCAATGTTACGTCTGTGGAATCTATACTGTTGTCTGCATTAACATCAGCGGCTAAATGGCCTTTATCGTAAGGGAAAGAATTCAATTTATGAAGTATAAATCTTTTTAATATTGTCAAATCTGTTGAATCCACTTGTCCACTTCCGTCTACATCACCGTATTTAAAATTATACGATGAAGTTGATGTAGGAGTAGGAGTGGGTGTAGTAGTAGGAGTCGAAGTTGGGGATGTGCCGGACATCAAATTCTGGAAATTACCGGTTATGTACAGTAATATCATCATTCTCAATGAATTTCCAAAATAATGATAACTGCCACTGTCTTTCACTTTTACGCATTCATTGTAGAATTCTATTGCAGTTGAGAGATCCGATGTCATTGCACCTGCTGCGGCACAAGAAGTGAACGTAGCAGTATGCCACTGGCCTGTAGTATTACCGGTTATTGTGTATCCGTCCTTAATTTGGGATACTCCAGCTTTCTTAAAGAAGTTTGTAATAGCATCACAATTTTCTTTTGCTTGGGATGTTCCATACCAACTGTAATCAATAGCTGTTCTCCATCCATAACGAATAGCATCATAATAAAAGTCATAACCCATACCGGAAGCAGGAGTCCCGTCGGCTGTACACCAATCCGGTACTAATCCTGTATTGTTGTTATATTTTTTTATATTATTCACAATATCATAGCATTTGTCTGCAACCTTTATCCATTCCTGATTCCCGGTAAATTCAGCAAAAACTCTGTACCAAGCCGGTGAAAAGTAAGAAGGATTGGTTATGTTAGAACCGCCCCATGTATCACCGGGCTTTAATACATAGGTTCCCCGCTCAACCATATGGTTGAAAATGTTGTTAATAAGTGTCTTCGCTTCGTTTTCGTAGTCTACGGCACCGCTGGAACCCCACTTTTTATGGGCAAAAACCAAAGCCAATGCAATATCTTCATCTGCATCTGTCGCAGCGTCCTTGCCTCCGGTTCCGACAATATTACCACTTGCATCTATATGCCATCCCATAAGTCCGTTGGAATTATAGTATTTTTTAACATATCCGAATAAATCATTGAAAAGTTGCTGTTCATTAAAAGATACAGCTAGAATCAAGCCATATCCCATACCCTCTGAAACGGTATCAAAGTTTGTTGCAGGGTCTCTTTGCACTCTTTTGAAGCCCCCTGCTCCACTTGAAGTGACATAAGTATCTTTCCATGACTGCCACTCTGATGCAAGCAATTGTTCTGCTGCAGACTGATTCTCTGCTGCAGAGCTAACGCCGTACGGATATCCTGCACCATTAACAGTATTAATGGAAAAAGAGCTAAGTATAACCGTCAATAACACAAGTGTACACGATAAAGAAACTATTTTTTTCAAATTCAATTCACTCCTCCACAAAATAAATGATTCTTTGCCCAACCTTTACTTAACGACTAGTAAAAGTCGGTACTTTAGTACAACTAAATAAACCGCCATAAATTAATTAAGTTTATGATATAGTGGTTTATAAGCTTGGACAACGTTTACTGTTCGAATATTATGTTGTCCGGTATTATGGGTTGTTTATAATGTAAAATATACTAATTACGTTCAGATATCGAATAACCGCCCCCTTTTCAAAACATAATAAGCTGTGTTGCTTTGCCTGAGTTTATGAGCACTGCCTAACTGTTCCTCCTCCTTCCATGAAACAATAGCCTAATAAAAATACTTTATATATAGTAAATTCGTAAGACACCAATTATTTAGGGTGGTATCTTACGAAACTAATTATGATCATACTGAAAATCTATGTTTATATCGAAATAAAAATGTCATAATGTAACAGGTTATATTTCACGTGCTTTGAAATGGCGAATTGAGCCATAGGACTAATTTCCCGTAAAAAGGATTAATAAAAAACGGTTATTTAGTCCTATTTAATTCCGATATAAAGAATAGTATAATTAAAGAATAACTCTAGATTTTTTGAGTTATATAGGATTTTCTGTTTTATGTCAAA
>DAOOJC010000145.1:0-4924 GCA_035384905.1 Acetivibrio sp.
AGGTCTGCGAGTATCTGGCATGGGTGCATAAGATCCGTAAGACCGTTTATAACCGGGATGTTGCCGTATTTTGCAAGATCCTCCACATCGCTGTGGGCAAAGGTCCTGATCATTATTCCGTCTATATATCTTGACAGAACCTGAGCTGTATCATAAATGGACTCACCGCGTCCTAGCTGTATATCGTTTGAGCTTAGGAACAGGGGATATCCTCCCAGTTGGTATAATCCCACTTCAAAAGATACACGGGTTCTGGTAGATGACTTTGTAAAAATCATTCCAAGGGTTTTACCCTTTAACAATTGGTGGGGAACTCCTTCTTTAAGCTGTCTTTTGAGTTTTTCGGCAAGCTTAAGAATAGACTCGATTTCCTCAACCGATAAATCATGAAGACTTATTAAATGCTTCATAAAAAACGCCTCCAAATCTAATAAATTATATACTTTTAACTTCAACAGAAACGGTATAATCTATGCTGTAATTACATCCCCATCAGGCTCTAAGCCAAGCCTGCAGAATAATAATGCAGTTGGCATTCATCGCCCAAAAACTACAGAACCTACTTGGAATATCTGTCAAGAGTGCATATTTCGGTATCTTCCCCGGAGATCATATGTTCCAGTATCGAGATCATTGATCTTGCAGTGTCAAGAGAAGTTATACACGGAATATTATATTCAATTGATGTCCGCCTTAGAATAAATCCCAGTCTTCCCGGTATTTTACCCATGGTTGGCGTATTTATTACCAAAGATATGTTATTGCTCTTAATCAGTTCAATCATTTTATCATCCGGAACCATTTCCACCTCGATTCCAAGAACCGAAAGGTTTGTGTAGGTGCCCTCAGAGGCCATCAGGTTGAAACCGAGGTCTGAAAGGGCCTGGGCGATTTCAACACATTCCCGTTTATCCCGGTCTGCTATGGACAACAGTACACTTCCGCCGGAGGGTATTTTAATGCCGGAAGCAACAAGTGCTTTGAAGAGAGCTATATGAAAGTCCTTTGATACTCCCATTACTTCTCCGGTGGATTTCATTTCCGGCCCTAAGAATGTATCGACTGTAGTGAGCTTTGAAAAAGAGAAGACCGGAGCTTTTACAGCAACATATTCTGATTCTTTGTAAAGACCGGGGGTATATCCAAGATCCTTCATTTTGTATCCGAGGATAAACTTTGTAGCAACATCCACCATAGGTATTCCGGTGACTTTGCTCATTATCGGAATAGTGCGGCTTGCCCGGGGATTAACCTCGATGACATAGACCTTGTTGCTGCGGTCAATGACAAACTGAATATTAAACAGTCCCACTATTTTAAGGGCTTTAGCCAGCCTTGTAGTGTAATCCACAATCGTGTTTTTTATCTGTTCATCAAGAGTTTGGGGCGGATATATCGAAATGCTGTCTCCCGAGTGGATTCCAGCCCTTTCAATATGCTCCATGATGCCTGGAATTAAAACATCTTTGCCGTCGCAGATGCCGTCCACCTCAACTTCCTTTCCGTCAATATATTTGTCAATAAGGACAGGATGCTTTGTTGAGATATAGACAGCCCGGTTCATATACTCTTTAAGAGTCTCGTCGTTATAAACCACTTCCATTGCTCTTCCGCCCAGTACATATGACGGTCTTACCAGAACAGGGTATCCTATTTTCTTTGCTATCTCAATGGCCTCGTCAATGGAGAAGGCGGTATCTCCCTGGGGGAGAGGAATATTTAGTTCCTCCAGAAGGTTCATAAACCGGTCCCTGTCCTCTGCAATATCGATACTTTCCACCGAAGTACCAAGGATGTTTACGCCCTCACTGGCAAGTGTTCCCGCAAGGTTGATGGATGTCTGGCCTCCGAATTGTACAATTATTCCTAAAGGCTTTTCCTTGTTTATAATATCAAGAACACACTCCTTGGTAAGGGGCTCGAAATACAATTTATCCGATGTGTCAAAATCCGTACTTACCGTTTCCGGGTTATTGTTTATAATTATCGACTCAATTCCCAGTTCCCGTAAAGTCTTGACCGAGTGAACACTGCAGTAGTCAAACTCAATACCCTGGCCTATTCTTATAGGACCGGAGCCTATTACTATAACCTTCTTTTTGCCGGAAACAACGACATCGTCGTTTTCTCCATAGGTTGAATAGTAGTAGGGGGTTACTGCCTTAAACTCACCGGCACAGGTATCGACAATTCTGTATGCCGGACGGATTGCGTATTTTTTTCTGAGGTCTAAAACCGTTTCAAGAGGCACATTTACAAGGTTTGCAATGTATGAATCCCCAAACCCCATTTTCTTTGCTCTGGCAAAAAGGTCGTAGTCAAGCCAGGCAATGCCTGAGTTTTTGATTTCCTCAGCCAGATTAACGATTTTTTGAAGCTTCTTTATAAAGAAAATATCAATTTTCGTAATTGCACTTATTTCTTCTGCGGACACTCCTTTCTGGAGTGCCTTGCAAAGTGCAAAAATACGTTCATCCCTTGCAACTTTTATAAAATCCAGCAGTTCTCCCGTGGATATGTTGTCAAAAAGGCTCAGTCCCAGTTGGTAATTCATTTTAATGTCCAAAGAGTCAATAGCCTTCAGTATGGATTCTTCAAAGGTTCTTCCAATGGCCATTACTTCACCGGTGGCCTTCATCTGAGTGCCTAATGACCTGTCGGCGTTTATGAACTTGTCGAAGGGCCAACGGGGAACTTTTGTAACCACATAATCTATGGAAGGCTCAAAACATGCATAGGTGTTTTGAGTTACCGAGTTTTTAATCTCGTCAAGGTTAAGACCTATTGCAATTTTAGACGTCACACGGGCAATAGGATATCCCGTAGCCTTGGAAGCAAGAGCACTGGAGCGGCTTACCCTTGGATTGACTTCAATTACCACGTATTCAAAGCTGTTGGGATTTAAGGCAAACTGTATGTTACAACCACCTTTTATATTAAGAGCACGAATTATCTTTATGGAAGCCTTTCTCAGCATCTTGGCTTCAACATGTGAAAGCGTTTGGCAAGGGGCAACAACAATGCTGTCACCGGTATGAACTCCGACAGGGTCAAAGTTCTCCATATTGCATATTATAATACAGTTGTCGGCACCGTCCCTCATGACCTCGTATTCGATTTCTTTCCATCCTGCCACGCTTTGCTCCAGCAAAACCTGATGTATCATACTGAGCTTCAGACCCTTGCCGCAGATGTATTTAAACTCCTCCATGTCATGGGCGATACCGCCGCCGGTGCCTCCTAAGGTGTATGCCGGGCGGATTATGATAGGGAAGCCCACTTCTTCTGCAAACTTTACGCCGCTTTCAAGGTCGGTTACAATGGTACTTAAGGGAACCTTTTCACCGATTTCCTGCATGGTTTTCTTGAACAGTTCCCGGTCTTCTGCCCTTTTTATCGATTCTAAGGATGTGCCCAAAAGCTCAATTCCCATTTCGTCCAAAATGCCGTCCTCAGCAAGCTCAACAGCCATGTTCAAGCCGGTCTGACCGCCAAGGGAAGCTAAGATTCCATTGGGTTTTTCCTCTTTAATTATCTTTTTTAAAACATCCAGGGTTATCGGTTCAATATATACCCTGTCTGCCGATTGGGTGTCGGTCATTATGGTTGCTGGATTGCTGTTTACAAGAACGACTTCGATTCCTTCCTCTCTCAATGCTTTGCATGCCTGCGTTCCCGAGTAGTCAAACTCAGCAGCCTGACCGATAATAATAGGTCCCGATCCGATGACAAGAACCTTCTTTATTTTTTCTATTTTTGGCATCTGAACCTCCGTATTGCTATTATATAGATTTTGATTATTCCTCAATCATTTTGTAAAAATCATAAAAAACGTAGGAAGTATCGTCCTCGGTAATTGTCTGGGGATGATACTGTACGCCGATTATAGGATATTTCTTATGCCTTAGTCCTTCCACGGTATTGTCGTTGATGTTTGTCTGGGTAACAATCACATCGTCTCCAAAGCTGTTTTCCAAAACATAATTATGACTCTGCGATGTTATATGGCATCTTCCGGTCCTATGGTCTTTAACCGGATAATTGCAGCCGTGGTGCCCGAATTTCAGCTTGCCGGTTTTGCCGCCTAACGCTAAGCCCAAGATTTGAAACCCAAGGCCGATTCCCAAGATTGGCTTTTTGCCTATAAGCTCCTGTACGGTGGCCTTTATTGACAGGAGTTCTGCCGGGTTGCCGGGACCGTTTGAAAGAAGTATGCCATCGGGTTTATGGTCCAAAATCTCCATGGCTGACGATGTGGCCGGAAGAATGTATATATCGCAGTTATTCTTTTCTAAAGATTTGATTATACTGTTTTTTACTCCAAAGTCTATTACCACAACGCGTTTCCCATTGCCCGGTTTATGTACGGGTGCTTTTGTCGTGACCTCGGCCACCAAACTTCTTTTTTCCTGCTTCTTTTTCATTAGCCTTTCAAGAAGAGCATCAATATTTCCGGATTCGGTAGATATTATTCCGTACATGCTTCCCTTGTCTCTGAGGTGCTGGGTAAGAGTACGGGTATCAATACCTTTGATTCCTACAATACCGTTTTTCTTGAAATACTCATCGGGAGTTACCTCAAAACGCCAGTTGGTCGGTGTATCGGAAAGCTCCTTAACGATAAACCCTTGGACATGACTTCCGGACGACTCAGTGTCATATTGGTTGAAACCGCAGTTTCCAACCAATGGGTAAGTCATGGCTACTATCTGACCTCTGTAGGAGGGGTCGGTTATTATTTCCTGATAACCGGTCATGCTTGTATTGAATACAATCTCTCCTACTGTTTCTCCGGCCTCACCGAAGGCCTCACCTGAAAAATACGTTCCATCCTCCAAAACTAATACTGATTTCATGTTTCTATCTCCTCAAATATTAATATTCTCGAAATATATTATCTAATACGTTGACCATGCCGTCAATG
>DAOOJC010000146.1:0-1367 GCA_035384905.1 Acetivibrio sp.
AATGTTCTTGCCGTTTTTAGTGACTATTACATTCTTTTGACGGCCGGTGATATAAATAAAGCCTTTTTCATCCATGCAGGCAAGGTCTCCTGTGAAAAGCCATCCGTCTTTCAAAACTGCTTTAGTTGCAGCATCGTTATTGTAATAGCCAAGCATTACACTTTCACCTTTTACAATGATTTCACCGAGACCCTCATGATCGGGATTGTTGATTTGTACATCAAGTCCCGGAAGGGGAAGTCCGGCTGAATCATCCCTGAATTCCTTGTCCCTGTTGACTGAAACAATCGGAGAAGCCTCCGTAAGACCATAGCCTTGACGAATATTGATGCCGAAATCCGAAAGTCCCTTGGACACATTTGGATCAATAGCTGCTGCTCCGGAAATTACAAGCCTCAACCGGCCTCCGACATTATCGAGGATTTGCTTGAATAACTTCTTGCGTATATCGATTTTAAAGGTGTTGTAAAGAAAATTGCTGATTAAAAGTCCTACTTTTAGCTTTATTTTAAGACTCTTCTTTTTTTCTGCCTGAGTCCATATTTTCTTGTACATGTTTTCCAATATGAGGGGTACCAGGATGAGTATAGTCGGCTTGGTTTCCTGAAGATTTTTGGAGATGTATTTAAGACCTTCATTAAAGGAAATTGTTACTCCGTTGTATATCATAGTGAGAAAACCAGCGGTGCATTCATAGGTGTGATGAAGAGGGAGTATTGAGAGTATTGAGTCGCTGCTGTCGATGTAAAGGGAGGAACAAACACTCATTATATTTGAACAAATATTTTTGTGAGACAGCATAACACCTTTCGCATAATCGGTGGTACCGGAAGTATATATTAATGCACCCAATGCATTTTCGTCAATTTCGGAGTTAATATAGTCTTTTACTCCGGAGCTTAATAGCTCTCTGCCTGTTTTTATTAATGCCTTAAAGGATAAGAAGCTGTTGCTTTCGTGTTCTTCAGTGTCCATGTTTATATAGTATTTAATATTGCTCAATTTGGATGATATCTGCTTTAGTTTGTCATGAAAAAGTCTTCCTGAGTAAACGATGGAACGGGCACCGGAACCGTTCAGAAGGTTTTCCAGCTCTGAAACGGGTAGTTCTTTGTCTAACGGCACAATCACTCCTACTCCGTTTATGACGGAAAGATACGTAACACACCATTCATATCTGTTTTCGCCAATAACCGCTATAAAGCTGTCTTTTAAGTTTAATTCCAAGAGAGCGGTTCCAAAAGCGTCAATATCGTTTTTGAAATCGATATATTTGATTCCTTCATACTTATCGCCCTTACTCTTTATATGAAATGCGTTTTTGTCTGCAAACAGAGATGAGCTTTGTTCAATCATGTCCTTTAAGT
>DAOOJC010000146.1:1377-4915 GCA_035384905.1 Acetivibrio sp.
ATCGGTCTTACGTCAAAAATCGGCGTAAATTTCATAACAACACTCCTTCAAGGGACAAGCCTTAATTATTTCTTAATTCTAAATTATACTATATAAATTATACATCAAAATATGTTTATTGTAATAGTGAATTTAAAAATAGTTTGACTCATTGCATTGTTTATGATTAAACGATAACAGCTACACATAAAAATTGTCGCAATATACCGGAATATGTTTTCCGTATTTAAAGACTAAAAGTTTTGCTGTGTATATTTATCTTTTAGAATTAATACTCCTTGATATTTTGCGGAGGGTAAACCTCAACAGCATAAACATTATGAAAAATATTAACGTACCCAGAGTGACTTTTTTCAAAACAGAGCTGTTTATTGTCTGTTCAAGTATGCCTGCAGGAGTCGGTGAAGGCATTAATATTTCCATATCTCTTGAAGCAACGGCATTGACCTTGCCCAGTGAAACGCCGTTTCGTTTAATTTCCAAATATCCGAGGACATCGCCTTTTTTTACAGGGGCAGTGATATCACTGTTAATATGCTCTTCAACTTCATAATCAGCTTTACTGGCATTATTGGGCAATAAACATTTAAGCCCCTCCGGTGAAGCTAATATATCCAAATTATTGTTCCCTGCGGCATTGGCAACAGGAACGGATTTTATATAGGAGTTTGGTGCCACAGCCTGCTGCATGGAATAGTTTTTGAAGCCGTATTCCAAAAGCTCTTTGGAATAATCAAACACCATATCGTAATTCTCAACACCGAGTATTACGGAAATCAACTCAATTCCCTCGTCGTTTTCCGCAGAAGAGACAAGATTGTTCAATGCTCTGTCCGTATACCCTGTTTTAATGCCTGTAATTCTTGTATAATAATCGGATTTGTATTTTGAGCTTGCGTACAGCAAAAGCTTGTTGGTTGAACCGACAATAACCTCTTCATCATGCTTGTTTGTAGGCGGAATTGTGATGAGAGTTTTTTTTACTACTTCCCTGAAGTAGGGCAATGTCATGCCGTAGCGTGCAATTATCGCAAGGTCTCTTGCAGTAGTAAGATGGTTTTCTCCCTTCTTTCCGTTGTCAATTCCGCAAGGATTCACGAAATTTGTATTGGTAGCACCAAGTTCTCTGGCTCTTTCATTCATTAAATCATAAAATTCCTGGCGAGTGGAGCAGAGGTTTTCGGCGATAACATAGGCTGTCTCGTTTGCCGATCTTACCAAAAGGGCGTCCAGCAAATACCTTAGCTCCAATTGCTCTCCCGCAAGCAAACCGATGTGCATTCCTCCGGGACCTATGTCATCGATTGCAGATTGATTTACTGTCATTACCTGATCGAGGTCTCCCAACTCGATCGCTAAAATACCGGTCATGATTTTGGTGGTACTGGCAGGATAGGTTTTGAAATCGGGATTGTGTTCCGCCAATACCTGGCCTGTTTTTGAATCTATAAGAATATATGCTCTTGCATTTATGTCCAGGGGTTGTGCATTTATATAAACAGCATTTGAAAACACTATAATAATTATAGTAACGATTAACAGTAGTTTTTTCATTGGTTCCTCCAGCTTTATATGATGATTATATAATAATAAAAATAGATGTTTTGATGTTTAATTCTAAGTATAACAAAAAGTTGCGAAAAATGTAGCTTTGAATTAAAAAAAACCTGAAGGTATATTAAGGAAGTATGCATTTACATTTATGTGTAAATTCATTATTATAGATATTGGAGGGGAAATTATGTTAAGGGATTTTTTTAATCAGGAAATCAATATGAAAAAAAGTGTCGTTGCACTTATGATATTGGGATTGGTTGTAACTACTTCGGTTACGGGGTATCTTTTAGCGAATCAAAACAGTGGTATAATTATAAGCAAGGATGATTCGAATTCCAGGAATAACATGACACAGGCTGCAGACAGCAACGCGGAAAACAATGGCGGTAATGAGATAAATGAAGGTATAGACCGGCAGGATGAAGAGCCGGTGGAAGAGATAAAGGTTTATGTTGTGGGAGAGGTAAATAACCCCGGAGTTGTCACTCTTAAGAAGGGTCAGATAATAAGTGATGCGATTGAACTTGCCGGAGGTCCGACCGAAAAAGCCGATATAGAGAACATCAATATGGTATATGAGCTTGAAGAGAATGTTATGCTCAGGGTATGGTCAAAAGAGGAAAGTATGAAAGACGGAATATCAAAGGATAACCAGGCTGCAGAAAATGACGGCAATAAAGGAATAAGTATTGTTAAGGACAGTGCAGGGGTGGTGGTCGAAGAAAAAGACAATAAAGACGGTAAAGTCTCCAAGATAAATATAAACACGGCTTCGGAAAATGAACTTTTGAGCCTTCCGGGTGTTGGACCTTCCACTGCTGCCAAGATCATATCTTATAGGGAGCAAAACGGTGAGTTTAAGAAAATAGAAGACATAATGAACGTTTCGGGAATAGGGGAGGCTAAATTTAATCAAATGAAGGATTTTATCACGGTTAAATGAGTGGGATAGCGTCACAATGGAATAAAATGTATTAGACGAAGGAAATGCGGTTGGAGTATAATTATAAGACATAATCATTGTATGAGTTTATTTCAATGCTAAAGACAAAGGAGGTGACTTATCAGACTGCAGTACAATATTGGATATCGTATAAGTTTTTTTGGCAAAATCAACAGGGCTACAGCTGTTGAACGAATTTAAAAGAAAAAGCTTGTATTGCTTTTTATGTCCAATGAAATAAACCGGTCTGATAAGAACATTTATGAGAAAAATTTTGGTTCTGGTAACAACATTGCTGGCAGTTGTGTTATTACTAAGCGGGTGTAATGTTCCATGGGGTTCGGATAACGGTGATTCCGGCGGAGGTCAGCCAAACAACGGAAACGGTGGACAAGACAATAAAACAGAAGTGACTCTGTACTTTCCCAGTAAAGATAACAGCAGGGTAGTGGAGGAAAAAAGAAAAATAGCTATAGATGGCGGTGCGATAATAAAAAGTTGTGTTGAGGCTTTAATTCAGGGGCCGGAAAACGGTGAACTCAGAAAAGCTTTTCCCGACGGAACAAAGCTTTTAAGTGCCAACACAGTTGGAGATGTTGCCGTTGTCAACTTTTCTAAGGAATATGAAAATACGAACGGGCTGGATGAGCTTTTATTGAGGGTTACTCTGGTAAATACCCTTACAGAAATTGAAGGTGTTGAAAAGGTCAGAATTATGGTTGTCGGGCAGGAGCTTATTGGGCCAAGCGGTGAGGCTTTCGGTGATATGGCAAGGATACCTCTGGATTCCGAGGGGAAGCCAAAAATGAACGATGAAACGACTGTGGTGGTTTATTTCAGCGATGCCGATTCCGAAAAAGTTGTTGCAGAGGAAAGAACTGTGGAACTAACAGAGGGTGACAGAATTGAAAAAATTATTTTTGAAGAGCTTAAAAAGGGTCCTGAGAATGGGGGATTGGAGCCTGTAATTCCCGACGGAACTAAACTGCTTTCAGTTGATACAAAGGACGGAGTTTGTACGTTGAATCTTTCCAAAGA
>DAOOJC010000147.1:0-4898 GCA_035384905.1 Acetivibrio sp.
TTGACAAACGGAATTGCTTCATCTCCTTCATAATATATTGTACAATGTTTATTGTAAAATATATAACAGTGTGTTCTAAATTACCTGACTTTTTTTGGGGGAGTGGGTTCATGAAGCTTTTTTTAGCACCAATACAGGGTATGACAATAGCATGTTACAGGAATGCATTTGCACGGCATTTCGGCAATACCGATGCATATTACGCCCCTTTTATCGGGCTTTCAGAAACAAAGAAAATAAGCAATTTACTTTTAAAAGACCTTTTACCGGAGCATAACGACAATTCAATTAATGTCGTTCCACAGCTTCTCGGTAATGACGGTGTTCTCTTTAAGAAGTTTGCCACGGTTATTTGTGCCATGGGATACCGTGAAATCAATTGGAACATTGGCTGTCCTTTTCCCATGGTGACAGGGCGAAAAAGAGGGGCCGGAATATTGCCATACCCGGATATGGTAAGAAAGTTTCTCGATACCGCATGCTCCGACAGCTCTTACAATATCTCGGTAAAAATGAGGCTGGGGCTCAAGGATCCTGAAGAAGGGTTTCGTGTCATGGAAGTGTTAAATGAATTTCCCCTGTGCAAAGTAATAATTCATGCCCGTACCGGAATGCAAATGTATACGGGGCAGGTGGACCTGGATACCTTTAAAGCCCTTGCCAGCTCATGCAGACACGAGGTAACCTATAATGGTGACATCTTTACTTATGACGATTATCTTCGCATAAAATCCTGCTTTCCCGAAGTTAATAATATAATGCTGGGCAGAGGGGCTTTATATGACCCTTTTCTTGCATCCGTGATTAAAGGAAGCAACATATCCTCTGAAAGTAAAATTTGCATAATTCGTGATTTTCACGATGATATTTTTAAATATTACCAAACCCGGCTTTCAGGAACCAAGCATCTGTCAGATAAAATGAAGGAGTTCTGGGATTATTTACACGTTCATATATGCACTGACAAAAGGTTGCTGAAAAAAATCAAAAAATGCCATGACTCATTGCAATATATACAACTGGTCAATCAACTGTTTGATTCTGCACAATGGATTGAGTAACGTCGTTTGCTGTATCTGAAAATTCGGTTATATAAAAAACTCACTGTGCTATTTAGCTGTAACACAGTGAGTTTTAATAACCTTTTTTTACTTATTGCTTCTCATAAAAGTTCTTTGTGGTATTGCGGTTAAGATAGCTTAGGTTAATATTATCATATTGTGACTTTTCGAAGTCCATTCCTTCTTTTTCTACTTTGAGAGAATGCACCCCCGGCAACAAACGGTTAATTGTATAACTGCCGTTTACATCAGTATAAGTATATCTGCCGCCAATACTTACTTTGGCATTGACAATCGGATTCCCGTTGCGGTCTGCAACTTTCCCCTTTACATATATATCCGGTGTAATCGTAAAGGGTTGGGATATTACTTCCTTCCTTACGCTGCCATTGGTCGCAACAAGCTTAATTCTTGCATTTGAAGATGATAAATCCGGAACTATCCAGTTGTATCCGTTGACCCCTACCAAATCCATTGCAACGGGCTTCCATTCAGCCTGATTATCCAATGAATAATAAAGACTTACGGTAGTTCCCGGTACAGGCTGGCCTTCCGAATCCGTATAGGAAATATTATACCTGATTTTCACGGTATCCCATGACTTTACCGATGTAACCTGATTTGTGAAACTTGCCTCAAGGGTTCCGGAGGAAATTACCCCGCCGCCGTCTACATACAATTTCTTGTAAACAACATTCCCCAGTCCGTCGCCCATTTTAAGCAATATGCTCACCTTCTGCCCGGAAGTCCCTTCATCACAGTGAAAGATTACTTTCCTATAGTTGTCAATTTTTTTATCTTCAAAATATCCCTTCGTTGACGCCCAGTAAAAGAAAGGTGACGCACCCTTTGAAGTATCCGCGAAATATTCATCCACATACAACTCATATACTCCCTCTTGATTACCCGGCATTATCCTCACATTTTTGATTTCCGGTTTTAGATGAATTCTCGAAGTAATATCCTGTTCAAAATCATTCCCTAGCTCCCGCAATACTTTGTATTTTGATTTATCGCTCCCATCGTCAAATATATCACTTATTGAAGCCGGAATTGTTATTTGCCTTTCAACCTCAGTGGACTCCGTATCATCTCCCCAAACTGCAACTTTATATTCCAAAGTTTTTTGCTCGGGTATTTGTCCTGCAAACAGCTGCCACGAAACCTGCCTGTGACTCCCTGCTGCCATATCCCCAACGGCTATATCAATATCTGTTCCCGTATATGGTACTATTTCATCCGGCAGAATGATTTTGGCCTTCACATTTTTTATAGTATCATCCGTGTTATTGGTTATATATGCCGTAATAGTAAAAGGGTTCGGAACATAACCCGTTTCGGTTGCACTAAGACTGGTATTGCCGCTTACGATAACAACAAGCGGTTTATCACTGGCAATGGTAAACTTACTGATACCATAATATGTTACGTATTCCATTGTCTCGCCCGGTGCCAGTTCCTTAGGCTCCCAATAAGTCGCAACGGCACTGTCTCCGTTTGTGCCGGAATAATTGAAATTCCAAATGTTATCATATAATACACGCCACCTTCCAAGCACAAATTTATCCGGCGGGTTTTGCTGGTATTTTACATTGGTGCCCTGGGAAACCACCGTCGGTTCAACAAGACTGTCCATTGCCTGCCAATAATCCGGAATTTTATCGCCCAAAAATGTAGTTGTTGTCACTATATCCCCTATGCCGGGAACTCTGAAAGGTGCACTGTCATTGCTTCCAAGCATCGTATCCAGCATGATTCTGATTCCCGCATCATGGGGAACAGTATCATTGTTTGTAACAATGTACTTGATTTCAACAGTATCATTAATGCCCGAAAAACCCCCATCAACCAAACGTATGTCCTGCCGCACATAAACATTGCCGTACTTCGCAACGGATGAATTCCGGTACTCCTCATCAATATTGTGCGGAGGAGTTGCAATATTTTCTCCGCCATAATAGTAATTGGTACCGTCAAGCCTGACGGTGGTGTATGACGTATCGCCGCCCTGCCAACCATATAAGAGCTTCTTGCCGTTATCGGTTGCAATTTCCGGGTTGCCTTCATTGGTTCCAATTGTAAACCTTCCGTTTGGATTTATAGCTACATTAATATATTCATTTTCCAAATTTATATGCCCAGTATTTGACAAATTATTGCTATTCATTATGCCATCTGAAGATTCGGGTTGCTCCATAGTATTTTCAGCAAATACGTAAGAACTGCAAATTAAAAATACTAAAATCACCAACAAACTCCACAAACTATACTTTTTTTTCAACTTCAATACCCCCTTTTCTTTCTCCGATTAATACATATATTCATCCAATGAAGTAAGCTTATATATGATTTTTGCGAATTCTGCCCTGGTAATATTCAACTTCGGCCTGAATTCAGGAGTTTCAGAATCCAAGGTATAAAAACCTTCCCAGCCACGGTTATACGCTATTTTTTTCACATCTTTTAATTGTCCGCCGGAAATATCCCGTTCATCGGAAAACATTGGCAAATCATAATACCCTTCCGGCGGTTCTTTAAACAAGTCCAGGATTTTAACCAACATTGTTGCCACATGCTGTCTTTGAACAGGATCATTCGGACCGAAACTGCCGTCACCATATCCGCTTACATATCCTAATTTCTTAGCAACTTTTACCGCATTATAATACCACGATCCCGAAGCCACATCAGTAAAAGGATCTCCAGACTCTCCAAGGGCCGGATGATTGTTGTAGTCAATTCCAGCCATATTTAAAGCAATTGTAATTATCTGTGCCCTTGTCACAACTAAATCAGGATCAAACCGTTTGTTACCTGTGCCTTGCATATAGCCTTTTTTAACTACCTCTTTTATGTATTCATAATACCAATCCGATATTGAAACATCCGTAAAAAGCTGAGTTTCCGGGTGGTCAAAAACAGTAACCCACTCTGTGAGACCGTCATGGATTTGAATGTTAAACTCTACCTGAAAACCGCATTCTCTCAGCCTTCTTCCAAGCCCGTTCACCGGCCTTATTACAAAGTTTGTATCGTTTATTCTTTCAACAACACAAACCGGGCTGTCTTCATTTCCGTAATTTTGTATGCGGGTATCGACAACAGGCAACCTTGTGGTCAAGGTATACGAATCTTCGTCCGCATCATAAGTTACTTTTTCAATGTATGTGGAATTCTCGTACATATAGCTTAGTAATTCACTGGTTTTCATAACACAAAATTCCGTTATGGGATGCGACTCCTCCCACGGTATATAAGTGGCGGTGTAGGTATTAAGTCCTTCATTTCTTGTCAAGACAATTTTACAATCCTTCCAGTCATCATTGTCTTTGCTGTAGGGAGTATTGCAATCATATATGGACAGTGTAACGGTATTGAGTTCTTCATCGGATTCCTGAGCATATGCCAGCAGGGCATGTCCTCCTACTAAAGCCCATATACCGACATAAAGCACATCCCCGCGTTTCAACGAATTAACAATGTACTCAACTATTTCTTTGGGTATTTTATCATTGTCAACACTTTTTACTCGATAAAACTCATTCGGAACCATTGTATTAGCTATAACATACCAACTTTCAATAGCTTTTCTCACAGCATGTTCCCTTTCATCCGTGAATACACCCCAGATATTGGAATCCCGCCAATTGGGATTCTGTGCGATAATGGTATCCTGTGTTGAGCTCAAATTATTTGTAGGTTCCAGATCATAAATATTGTTGCCGGTTCGTCCATTACCGAACTCAAACACCCCGTCAAACAATCTCAGATTATAAGCTATTTTAGGTGCTTCGCTATTTTGTGTGGGTAAATGATATGTAAAAATACAACTTTTAT
>DAOOJC010000148.1:0-4897 GCA_035384905.1 Acetivibrio sp.
TTCGAGCCTCAGCAGGTTCGAAGAGGCACTGGAAAACTACAAAAAAGCATTTGAACTCGAACCTGATGAAAGTCTTTGCGCAAACAACATAGCTTATACCTTTAATTGCCTTGAAAAATACGAAGATGCCCTTAAATACAGTGAAAAAGCCATTAAACTTAACAAAAATAATGATTCTGCATATATCAATAAGGGCTATGCCCTCGAAGGCTTGGGGAAAACTTCCGAAGCCCTCGATTGTTATAACAAATCGGCAGAAATAAATCCTTCCAATCCCATTTGTTTTTATAACAAAGGAAATTTGCTCGAATCCCTCGGAAAGTCCGAAAAAGCAATAGACTGCTTTGATAAAGCACTGGAATTGGATCCCAATGATTTGAATGCTCTAAATTCAAAGGGTGATTCCCTGAACTCCCTTGGCGAATTCGAAAAAGCAATAGATTGCTTTGAGCAGGCTATTGAAGTAGACCCTTCCTATGTTGATGCTTATACCAATAAGATTTATTGTCTGTATTACCAAAAAAAATTCTCGAAGTGCATTGAGTTTTCCAACCAAGCTTTGGATCTTTTTCAGGATAACCAGGACATACCTTGGTATATCGGGGATTGCTACTCGGCACTTCTCGACTCCGATAAAGCTATTGAATACTATAAAAAAGCTCTGGAAATAAATCCAGAATCAACAAGCCTCATTGTAAGTATCTGTTGGGAATACTATTCCCTTCAGGACTATGATAAGGCCAGGGAATATTTGGGCAAGGCAAAAGATATCTCTCCCAATGATGAAGGCGTACTTTATCTGGAATCCCAGCTTAAAAAGCAAGATCTCCCCGAAGCTGAAAGAATAGTGGACTTTGTTAAAGAAAACTACTTGTATATTGATAAAGTAAACAACTTTGAAAAGCTGGCAGAACAATTTAAAGCAAAGAATAAAGTTAATATAGATGATATATCCCAATTCATCGAAAGCGTAAGACTCAGGGACGACATGTTCACCTTCTTCATTTATGGAGATGAGTATGATTTGATGAAGCAAGAAGAAACTGTTTCTCAGGTTGAATCTAAAGTACTTGAATCAAACATACATTACATAAAAATCAAGTCCTTTACCGAAAGTGTGAGTTGGGAGTTCAAGGACATAATTGACAGAATCGAGAGCCACGAAGACAAGGTTCTGGTAATCGATCTTAGAGATAACACCGGGGGTGTTACTTCCTCATCCACCGATATTCTGAATTACCTGCTGCCGGAATGTACCACCAGTTACATAGTTTATAGGAACGGCTCCATGTATCCTTACTACTCGGACAAGAGCTTCATAAAATTCAAAAAAATACTGGTTCTTGTAAATGAGTACTCCGCAAGCAGCTCCGAAATACTGACATTAGGTCTCAAAAAGTACTTAAACAACGTTGTCATAATCGGTCACACCACCGTAGGTAAAGGAGTTGGGCAACTGGTCTATGAAGACAAGGCAAAGAAATATATGATATACCTCGTAAGTTTCTACTGGAATGTCATGGAGGAGAACATAATGGAAAAAAGAATTACTCCGGATGTGTATGTTAAAGGCTCCGATGATTCTTCGTACATGAAGGAAATAAAACGCCAGGCTTCATAAATAGTTTTCCTTCAAAGATCCATGCTTTGGGGACAGCAAAAGCGATGGGGGCATCGATCCCCCATCGCTTTTTGGTCATTTCACATCGTGAAATTCCACTAATAAAAAAAGAGATCCAATTCTACGGACCTCTCTTTTACCAACCTTCATACCAAACTATATTACCCGGCTTAATTATTTGTACGCCTTTTCCACGTGCCCATATTACTTTGAGCAAGTATAATAATTTTCCCACTGTTATAGTTATTCGTTAAACAATATCACAATTGAGGGGTAAAATACAAAAATTTTATTTTTTTCACTCTCAAAACATCTTTAATATACTATATACATAGGTTTAACAATAGTTTTTAATGATTCAGAAGAATTTTTATCTCATTCTTTGGGCAAAGAAATATAAAATACCGTTCCTTTTCCTAACTCGCTTTCGAACCAGATCTCTCCTCCATGTACCTCAGTAATTGCGTGCTGAACCATATAAAGCCCCAGTCCCGTTCCATCCTTCCTGCGAAATACAAAAGGCTGAAACAATGATTTTTTTATTTGTTCCGGTATTCCGGGGCCGTTATCTCTTATAGATATGAGAATCCGGTCCTCTTTATCGTTTATGTGTATTTCTATTTTCCCGCCGTCCGGTAACGCCTGGGCTGCGTTCTTGATCAAATTTTCCATAGCCCTTCTAAACACTTTGACATGAAGGTTTATATCCGATTTATTATCAGTTTTTAAAACCAGTGTAATATTGCTAATATCACAGGCAGGCTTCATTTCCTCTATAATTTCCGTAATAATCAAATCGGGATTAACCCGGACAGGCTTTTCGGGCTTAAATATGCTCAGCAAATCAACAACAGAATTGTTCAATGAATCAACCTGCTTTATTATCCTTTCAAAATAGCTGCGTTCCCTTTTTGACGCAGATGTCATCATACCTAGCTGTCCCAACCCTCTTATGCTGGCCAGAGGGTTTTTGAGGTCATGTACCGCTATTGCCATCAGCTCTGCCGCAGAAAGCATTTTTTTCGACGGCTCCTCATTTTTGCGGATTCTCGCTTTCTTTTTCAGTTCTTTTTCTATAGCATCCACGAATAACATTGCTATTGTCAGCCGTCCCGGATGAGCATACTCATTCAACACCGAAACATTGATGGCCCCAATCACTTCAGAATCTCTAAAAATCGGCACCCCTAAGGAGGAAAAAGACTTATATATGCTTGAAAAATGCTCGACACCATATATGAAAACAGGTTTTTTTATAGATATTGCCGTTCCTCCACCGTTATTCCCCACATATTCCTCTTTCCGGCATGCATCTAAACATAATCCTTTATCTTTCCCGCCCAGTTCGTCAACAGGCCCCCGAATATCTATAATCCAACTCTCACTGTCAAGCAATGAAACCATGTGAGGTATATCGGTCAGGCTAAGTGAAAGAAATTCCATATATGGCCGTGCCGCCTCGATTAAAAAATCATTTTCCTTCAATTTCTGCTTCAACTCCTCTTTTGACAGGAATACAAACTGTGGATTTGAAGGATTGATATTCGATCTCTTGCATCGATTCCACGACTCCACTGTTATAGGC
This sequence comes from Acetivibrio sp., assembly GCA_035384905.1. GTDB lineage: Bacteria > Bacillota > Clostridia > Acetivibrionales > Acetivibrionaceae > Hungateiclostridium. The sequence continues at coordinate 3,207 of DAOOJC010000148.1, forward strand.
CGTATACCTGGCAGCTTATCAATAGCCTCTTTAAGGGTATTCCATTCCTTAATTATGTCTACATCTCTCAGTTCCATGGAATTTTCAATCGCCAGCATGTTACTGTACTCTCCCTCTCATAGTTTTTACACAGCAGTTTTTTATTCGTCATAGAATATAAATATCCTTTATGTTTACCGTTATTTCCGATTATTTCCCACAAAAAAGTATAAATTCCTTTAGATTTAACAGCCTTCAGACCATGAAGGCGTATTAAAAAAGTATTAAAGAAATATGAAGTATGCAGGAGATAAATAAAAATTTTGCATTTTCGCCCTCAAAAATACTATTATCCACGTATATATATGACAAGGAGGCGAATTGTATGACCAAACCGGTATTGAATATAAAGCATGCCTACAAGCTGAAGCTTGTGACACTGATTACTGCTTTCGTACTTTTCATCTTGTGTTTTTCGGTATTTGTCCATGCTTCACAGTTTATTTATGGAGATATTGACGGCAGCGGCAGTGTGGATTCTACAGATCTTACATTGATTAAGAGGTATATATTAAGAACTATTACCTCCTTCTGGTACGAAAAGGGTGCAGAAGCCGCCGATGTGAGTGGAGACGGCATAATTGATTCAACAGATCTTACATTGATAAAAAGATACCTTTTACGGAAAATAGATAAATTTCCTGCCCAGACAAATCAGCCTACGCCTTCACCAACCAAGCCGGAACCGACACCCACTGCTACTGCTAAAAAAGGAAATGTTACATACACACTGGTAACGGTTTCAAATCCCACCGAGGATCAAAAAGATGCATACCAGAGAATCAAAAATGCTATGGACAAAGCAGTGGATTACTACAACACCTATACCACAATCACGAAAGAACTCAGAGTATATTATGAGCCTTCGGTTTCAACCGCTGACGGCAACATCAACGGCACCATAAGATTCGGTTCCAACCGAAGCTACATGAACTATATTACGGCCATGCATGAAATTGCTCATACAGTAGGAGTTGGAACTTCCAGCAAGTGGCGAAGCTTGATGGTCAACGGCGTTTACACCGGCAGTAACGCTGCTTCTGTACTAAGAGAGGTTACAGGAGACCTCAATGCTGTGCTTAAAGGTGACGGTTCTCATTTCTGGCCGTACGGTCTCAATTACACCAGCGAGGTAAAATCTGAAGCCGACCTTATAAACCACTGCAAAATAGTTGATGCCATGAAAAAGGACGGACTATAAATTTATTACTTCCTCTAAATAATTCTATAGCAAAGGGCATGGGTTATACGCTCCCGTGCCCTTTAAAAAAATTAATGGAACAAAAAAGATCTCACCCGTGGGTATCATAAAATCTTTGTAATAAAAAAAAATCGTCTATTAATCATGCCTGTTTTGCACAATTAATAAACTACAAAGCTAATTCTAGTTATATTTTACTGTTTGCGGTGTGATAAGGCAATAATAATTAAAGCGTATAAAATATCATAAAAGCTATGCTAAAAATGTAAACATTTCTCTTTTTTATTAAAGTTGAAATCTACCGAACCGTTTATTATACTCCCTCAAAACTTAAACCTTAATATATTATTGCCTTTTCTACCGTCGCAAATTTCCCTCTCCTACCATTCGCAAAATCTCAATGGTATTGAGCCCGTTCGCTCTTTGGCCATTTCACTTAGTGAAATCCCTC
>DAOOJC010000149.1:0-4853 GCA_035384905.1 Acetivibrio sp.
CTATACTCAGGCGGGTGTTTTGTAAAATGAGATAGTCCATAAACCCGCCAAAATTAACAATGCCCGTAATATGCATATCGCCGACAGGAGCAAGATCTTTATTTACACCGGAGCCCGGTTTGATGGAACCCTGTCCAAGTGTAATATAGCCCACGTGATCCATCCTGCCGAGGCATGCATCAATCGCCACAACGAGGGGTCTGTCATAGCTGCTTGAGATTCGTTCCATAACCCCATCCAGATTCTTTGCATGAACAGGTTCCTCCAGGCTTCCATAAACGTAGACATTTTTATATTCAATGTCATTGAGCTTGTATCCGATTAAGGGACCAAGGCTGTCTCCCGTTGACCTGTCAGTTCCTATGCAAATAAACACTATCGAATCGTAACCGTTCTTCAAAGAACTGCTTATCAGTGTGTATAAAGCATCCGTAAACTTCTTGAATGCCCAATCGCTGTTTATATCAACGTAAACCTGCTTACAAACTGTATCCACAAGCATATTCAATCTCCCAGCTCCATAATAACTGCAATATAATATTATTATTGCCGTATACAGTTATATTATTACTCTTTTTAATAATTTTGCCCGCAAAAAGAGTACGGAGCCGGAATTAAAGTTCTACTCAATGGATATTTTCGTTATGCCCTTTTCATTATCTTTCTTTTCCTCTACTCCGGTTTGAAGGTATTCACACGCAGCTTCAAGTATACTTTTTTTCGCATCTTCAACATGTGATTTTATATTTCCGGGCAAAAGACCCAAAAATGTATCTATCAATGAAAGCTTGGTTTTAACTATGTTTTTTAAAATATCATCATTCATTAGAATCACCGAACCTTATTTTTAATATCTCGTTATCAAACTTTGCTCCCTTTACGGTATAATTTAAAAGCGTCCTCGGTAACGTGATATTCCTCTTTATGCTTCCCACCCTCACAATCAATTCATCTGCCTTCTGATTAAGGGATATATCTTCTTTATCAGTAAAAGGCATGTAAATCGACAGCACATATTCGTTGTTTTCCTTTTCTACACACTGTGTCCTTTGGTTGTAATAGATCCGGGATGGATCCTCATCGCCAAACACCTCATTCCCAAGTCTTCTTAAAATGTCAAGACCGACTATTTCCTGTTCAAACAGAGGTGCATTGTGAATCGGTACAGGAGAAAAGCTGTCTGTTATCATTTCCTTATATTTTTTCTGAATATCTTTCCACATTTTAAAATAGTCATCGGATATAACATCCGGAAATACCCTGTTGACAACAATAGCATCCACATTATAGTTGTATATGTTCAGGTAGGTAAAGCTCCTTTGTGCTTCCTTAATAACCATCTTTTCAGGATTTACAACAATTCTTATGCTTGTTACATCTCTGTCCGACAGTATTTGCTTCATTTCATCAAGTTGATTATAAATGTTTTCTATTTCGCCCATAACATTGTCCGACGGCATCGGAAGTCCAAGAATAGGCTCCGCTATCGGCTTAATCAACTTCAATGCTTTCCTTTTGAAAGGAAAAAGCTTATCCATCCACCACCTGAGCATATCCGGAAAGCTCAGAAGTGCCAAAGTCTCACCCGTTGGTGCACAGTCAACTATAACAACATCATAGGCTTCCTCTTTGTAGTACTTGAGTATTCTCAAGAGGCTAAGAAGGTCTTCCATGCCCGGAAATACGGTGAGTTCCTCTGTAGTAATATCCTTAATCGTTTTGGATGTAAATAATTGTGTAAGGTAATTCTGCACTTTGCCCCATCCGTGTTCCACCTCATGTATAGAATCGATTTCCTGAGCCCAAAGATTTGTCTGAATTTTCACAGGTTCGCACGACAGCTTGATGTCAAGGGAATCCCCAAGGCTGTGAGCGGCATCTGTACTTAGCACCAATGTTTTTAAGCCTTTCTCAGCACATTTCACTGCACTGGCAGCTGCGATACTTGTCTTACCCACTCCGCCTTTTCCTGTATAAAGAATTATTCTCATAAAACCCCTCCTGAAATTTCGTTTAATAAATATTACGAATGTCGAAATATTTTCTATATATAAATCCAAACACCATCGAAAATCCTCAATAGTATTCGGACAATTCTTATAACCAATACTTTTTTCACACTTGTATATAAACTAAGGAGTGCACATCAGCAGTTTATTCAATATCAATTTTTTTAAGCTTGTTTTGGTCTTCGTCCTCACTGTCCTCTGCTGATTCATTGCTGCTTATTATATCAACAATCCGGGTAAATATCTTCATAACCAAGACACGTTCTTCATCAGTCAACGAATCGTAAATCAATTTTATATATTTAAACGCAGTTTTTTTAAATTCATCAATCAGCGACTTCCCTTCATCGGTAAGCTTTATTGCCACAACCCTTCTATCGCTTTCACTGCGTTCACGCTTCAAGTAGCCTTTTTTAACAAGCCGGTCCACTATTCCTGTAGCGGTACTCATTGGGGAATTTATATAATCCGCAATTTTGCTCATTGTAATTTCCCCCTGTCTGTCTACAACCAGAATTACAAAGATTTCTGATTTTGAAAAAGACAAATCCAGGTTGAGCCACTCTTCGGGATAGAATAACTTTTTGATATTATCAATAAAATAGTTAAGTATTTCAGTGTAATCCAAAATCTATTTCCTCCTATGAATATTTCGATATTCGTAATATTCTAATTTAATAATAATACATTTTCAATCAATTGTCAACGGTATATAAGCAAAACATCCCGATATGATGAATATATCTGCATCCATAATTATTTCTCATTACTTATCACCGCTTAAAGTCAATGCCCATAAAGCGGTAAGGTTGTCAAAAGAATAAAATTCACCGGTTTCACAATTGCCGAAACCACCGTAGTACTTGGAATTTAAATCATCCACCATAAACTCAAGCATCCTGTCCAAAAGCCTTTCACTCAATACCCCATCCCCTGACGACCGGGCATAAATCGAAGCCAATGCATAGACAGCAGTGCTCTCCAAATCCGAGACAGGCTCTTTGCTGTACGGATCATACCAGGCATATAGCTTATTCCTGTTGTCCATCTCATCTTTAATCCAGTTCAAAAGCTCATCGGTTGGAAAATATTCTTCTGCCATGTTAAGTGCGGTATACAGCGTGTACAAAAGGCAAATCCCCCGATTATCGTTATACTCCTCGTCAAATTGGTATTCACCGGACTTGTAATCGTAATACTTAAAATAAAATGGAGTACCTTCAATCCTTCCTCCTGACACAATAGCCAAACTTCTGTCGTATACCTCTTCCCAATCCTTGTTATAATACATTAATTTTTTCAATGTCTTAAGGTCCAGATAGCATAAAGGTGTTGAAGCCTTTGTACTGTTATATTTCCAATCGTACAACTGATACAGGCTGCCGCCTTTCACCTGAAAATCGTATAGCTTTTGCTGCAGGGTCAATGACACCTGAAAATACTTTTCATCTCCCCATTTTTCATACGCCCCGAACAGCACACCGATTATTCTCAAATCATCTATCGAAGCATTACAGGTCACATCTTCTCCCGATCTCCATTTAATGTGAAAGCCTTCCGTAAGAAGCTCCTTCTCGAAATACCGGTACACCCTTTCAAACATGGGCCTATCGTCATTTATCAGACTGTAATACATTAGAATTCCTATGGATTCCGACAGGGTACCCGTATTCCCGTTTTCCGGACAGGTGTTGGTTGCAACCTCACCAAAGGAGCCGACCAGATGGTTCTGTATAAACCCCAGAAGTGTTTGTTCTTTATCTCCGTATTTGTTGTTTTCAGATAAAAATATGCTCGATGCCGCTGCAGGCAAGTTCACATGCTGTTTACTGCTAAAGTTATAAATAATGCCTGCAAGAATACTCGCAAAAACTATAATGCAAATTATACCAAAACAGTACCTTTTCATTTTTTCGCCCCTTGTAAAAAATGTATGAGTACTTATCCTCAAATATTCTTTATTTCCAACAAAGGTGAAGAATACTGCTCTAAAAGCTTATGTTTTCCACATTATCCTTCACTTTGCACCTGTTGACGGCGAGTTCATCAAAACAAAAAAATGGGGGCTTGATGCCCCCAAAGTTTTTTTCACCAAAATCTTTGAATTGTATGTAAAAATGTTAAAGATACTACACTCCAAGATAGTTGTAAATTATAATTAATGCATCTGCCTTCTTAAGCTCGTCTTTGGGTCTGAAGTAGTCTCCGCTGCCGTTTACTATTTTCAGACCTTTTGCAATAACAACATACCCGATAAGGGCCGGATCTATCTCATCCTTGTCCTTGAAGCTGCAGTTGAAAATGTCACTTAAATCCGCAACCTTATCATACTTTAACGCTCTTATAATAAACTTCACACTGTCTTCCCTTGTCAAAGGTGCTTCAGGATTTATTTCATCCTTTTTAATTATTCCTTCTCTTATAAGAATTTCATATAAGTCTTCCGTTTCTTTATCAGTCCTTAAGGCACTCTTACCCCAGAATTGATATCCGTCGTTTACTACCTGCGAGAGAAGCAGCATGAAATCCTTTTGCTTAATCTTTTCATCGGGTTTCAATTCCGGACCTTCCAGTCCGATTCCGTTTTCTGCCAAAGTCTCAATCTGACTTTTTGCGTAGTGGTTTGCAATATCTGTGTATACCAAGGGCTTTTGTTCTTTATAGGGTTCTCCGTCATAATTCAAAATAACTCCGGTATTGGCATCAAAAGTTGTAGGCTTACCTTCTTTAACAGCATATACAAGCTTTGCTTCGTCCTTTTCATTGCCGTCCGCTGCTTCGCCAACCGTAACCCCTCCCTTGGGATAAACAATATACTCCGGTTTTATAACATATCTAAGCTCC
>DAOOJC010000150.1:0-4832 GCA_035384905.1 Acetivibrio sp.
CTCATCCCCGCCAATCCTTGCAACCGTATCTACTTCTCTTAAAATACTCTTAATCTTTTGAGCTACCTGCTTTAAAAGCTCATCACCGACAGAGTGGCCTAAAGTATCATTAATTGCCTTAAAATTATCCAGATCAAGTACTATTACAGCACACATTTCCTTATAGCGGCGTGCTTGTGCCAAAGCCATATTTAACCGGTCTGAAAACAGGCTCTTGTTTGGAAGTCCTGTAAGAGAATCATAATACTCCATATTGTAAAGAATTTCATCCTTTTTCTTTAGTTCAGTTATATCCTTAAGTGCAATAACAGTGCCTATAATAGTTCCCGAGTCGTTTCTAATTGGGGCTACAGTACCTGCCAGCAACTTTTTATCATCCGAATTGTCAAACCTGATATTGCCTTCAAGGCTTACCACCAATCCATTTTTTACAACTTCCTCAACGGGAATCCTGTACACCTTTCCCTCAGAATCACAGAATTTCGCAAAAAGCACGTCAAGTTCCTTACCTTGAATCTCATCTTCATACATTCCCAAAAGTTTCTGTGTCTCCAGATTGCTAAATGTGACAATTCCCTTTTCATCCGTTGTTATTACTACTTCTCCCAAACTTGACAATATAATCTTAAACCATTTATTATTCTTTGTAAGATCGCTATGCATGCCGGATATCTTTTTTCTTAAGTACCCCATATAGATATGCATAACCACAAAAAGAAGCAATATAAAGACAAAAACATACATAAACTTATTTTCCACAAAACTTATAATAGGCTTATATATAAGATATATAGCTTCATTTTTAGAAAAAGCCATCACCGGAGCTGCATATATTATTTGACTGCTAATCAACAAAAGCAATACTATAGATAAAAACAACTTAAACCCATCGATTTTCATCTTATTCCTCCGATTAAGACTATGTGTTCAAAGATCATTCAAAAACAAGTGATAAATGCTATAAGAATAATATCGGAAAAATTAACACATTAATCTAGACAAGTCAATTTACATAAGAACACAAGATACTATTATCATATATTACTATTATATATAATTTTTAATACACTTTTCAACTCCTATCAGACTTCAAACTATCATATAACTATAGAAATAGTGCTATGGTCCTAATACTAAACAATTACCAACTATAATTAATTAATACCAACTTTATGCTCTCCAAAACATGAAAAACAAAAATTTCGTAAAATGCAAAGAATACTTAACAATTGTGCCCATCATCAGTGAGTACAACAAACCGATGCATTTTCTAAGGTAACAAAAAACTCCTCCACAAAAAGCGGAGAAGTTTTATTGTCAAATTCAAGTCAATCTTAACAATTACTGTAAACTAAATTTTTCTAAGTAGTATTCTCTTAAGCATTGTTATATCTGTTGAGTCGATATTGCCATCATCGTTGACATCTGCCGCCTGATATCCTAAGGGGTCGGGAAATTCTTCAATCTTCTTAAGTACAAACCTCTTTAACAATGTCAGATCTGTTGAATTTACTTCATTGTCAACGTTTACATCTCCCCTTAATACTTCTATTGGATTTGTTTCAGTCGGCGTAGATTCCAAAGCTTCAGTCGGTTTCGGAGTCGGAGTCGGCGTCGGCTTGTCCGTCGGCCTTTGAGTCGGTATAGTACCTCCATAATATTCCGATACGGTAATACCATTTGAACCTAAAGGGATCTGATGGTCGAGTCCTATAAACTTTCCATCGGCCGTCTGCCATAATGCCGGCTTTAAAAGAGCATATTTTTCTTCATCCCATGTTATAAAATCATAATAAACCAGCCCGCCGGTATCACCGGAATTGGCATTATAACACCAGAAAGTGTGGGATATCCTGTTAGCGATCATAAAATCACGCAATGCATTCATCCACTTTTCATTGTCTCCGCCATCCATAAATCCACCCCATTCACCGATAAGAAGCGGAGCAATATTTCCTTCATGTATATATGCCCAGTTATCTCTCCAGCAATCATTATACAGGGTACTTGCGTCGAATACTTTTTCAAACCACGACTGTCTCCAAACCAATGGGCCGTAATCATGAGGCGAATATACCAGTTGGTCCTGGTGTTCACCGAGGTTTATGGGATAATCCTTAACACCTCTTAAGTTGCCGCCCCACCAGTTGAAATAGTATTTGCTCTCTTTACCCCATTCGTCTACGGCTGTATAATCGTAACCGGGTTTCGGATATACCTCAACCCCTTCTACCACAATGAGAAGATTGGGATTTATCTTCATAATCCTCTTTGCACATGTCTCTGCGGCATGCTTCCAGTTATTAACATCAGTAGAACCGTCCCACTTGGCCATGAGTGTTTCACCGGGCTTACCATGGGGTTCGTTTTTGATGTCCAGTGCCAGAAGGGTGTCATCATTTTTATACCTTTCAGCCAACCACTCAAGGCTGGAAATCCAAACCTCGGTTGTGAATGATCCATCATACCAAACAGGATAATTATGGCCCATTGCGTCCGTTTGAGGACTATGAATGTCTACCATTATTTTGATTCCCACTTCCTTGCAGCACTGGAACGCAAAATCAAACAATTCAAGACTGTTCATACCATCAAGCTCGGGATTAACAAAATCATTTACATTTGCAGAAGGATATACTCCCCGTGACCACTGATGCACAAGCTCAGTCGATATAGGTATTCTCAATAAATTGATACCCCGGTCTGCCATGCCCTGAATAGCCTCTCTCATATTACAACTCCACACTCCGTCAAATACATTGGTACCGGTATTGAAACCAAACCAATTGCAGCCGGTTAACCAAACTTCATTGCCGTACATATCCACTATCCTATTACCCTCGACATGAAGCCAATCATCATTATTGGGATCTGCAGCGGAAACCGGCATCAGTGGTGAAAAAGGTGCGTTGTAATACAAAAATGTAATTAGAAATGCAAATAAGAGAATTATCGAACCTTTTTTCTTCATTAATATTACCTCCCTAAAAACTTCAAAAAATCTCACACTATTTGTATTCTCTCTATTCTCCTGAAAATCAAAAACCCCACTATCTCCTCCTTCACAAGAATTTGACCTGTATTTTTAAGTAAACTAAGGCTCTCTTCCCCATTTAAGAACACCGGATATATATGCCGTAATCTTGTCCCAATCCTCGTAAACATAATTCGTGGATTTGAACGAATAATCATCTTCATGATTATATTCCGTATTATCAGATTTTGTGTACCGTATATTCATGTCTATGCTGCTTCCCGGTTCAAGCATGCCGGAATTATTGCCGAATCCTATTTCAAGGAAAGTATCGGCACCCGAACGGGACGGACTTATCTTCACAAACCTGCCGGTAACGTTATGAGCCCCGACAGAAGACCAGTCACAGGTGAAAACCTGATCACTGTATCCATCTATAGTATAATAATACCGCAACTTTATATCCGAAAGATCCAAAGCAGTATCCCCGGTATTTTCAACCCTAATCCTCAAGAAAATCGTTGTGGCTGGAGATACTTCATTGTTGCTGTAAAATTGTACTTTAACTCCCTGCTTCCCACCGGATGCTTGAGTTGGTGTCGGTTTTGATATCTTCGTCGGTGTTGGTGTAGATTTTATCTTTTCTGTCGGTGTTGGTGTAGGTTCGTATCTCTTCGTCGGTGTTGGTGTCGTCTCATATTTCTTTGTCGGCGTTGGCGTAGGTTCGTATCTCTTCGTCGGTGTTGGTGTCTGCTCATATTTCTTTGTCGGTGTTGGCGTAGGTTCGTATTCCTTTGTCGGTGTTGGTGTCGATTCGTATCTCTTTGTTGGTGTTGGCGTAGGTTCGTATTCCTTTGTCAGTGTTGGTGTCGGTTCTGTTTTCTCCTTTGGTGTTGGCAAAATTTCTTTTGTCGGTGTTGGCACCGATTTTATTATCTCAGTAGGTGTCGGTGTTAGCTTTATTTTTTCCGTTGGAGTTGGCAATGGTTCCTTTTTTTCCGTTGGAGTTGTCTTCTCTTCCTCCTTCGGTGTTGCTTCATAAATATTGCCGGAAGGTGAAGGTTGGAAAGTATTAGCAGGTTCAGTAAATCCATATAAATCCACATCGTATTCGTTAAGCAATTCTTCTAAAGAAGTCTGTGCAAGCATTTCAAGAGATATGTATTTTCCTTCCTGCAAGACCTTTTCATAAATAAGATATTTACCCATAGAGACTTCATTTTCCGCAGCTCTTTTTCTTAAGTCCGCAGAAACCTCAACAAATCTTATATCTATATCCTGATTCAGCCTAATAAAATCTGATCTTAAATTGTTAACAAGTTCATTTATAATCCTATTATCATTATCATTTATTTTTTTACGAATGTCAATTGCCGCTGAAATCAATATAATATCCTTTCCTTCATCCTCTTTTAAATAGCCATATTCCTTTGACTTTTTTATTAAATCTATAATTGCATCTTCCAGATGCTTATCCTCGTATGTTACACCGTTCATAATCTCTATTGCTTCCTGATTTAGCGGTTGCTCCCTCAGAATAATACCTTTATTATCAACCTCAAATTCTATACTGGGATTAATGTCAATATCAACATATGCAAAAGGAGCATCGCTATAGAAAAGTTTAAAATATGAAAACAAAAGTACAAATACAGCAGCTATGCTTGCAATTACTGGATATATGTAATTGATATCAATTCTTCGATTTTGTATTATATCCTGCTGACTGTATATAATCTTTTGTCCTATAAACATTCCTTCCCGTGTATTTATTTCCTCAAACAAACCTGTTTCAGTCACAATTATGGATTTCTTTCCTTTAATTCTGGGGTTGCTTCTACTGCAACCAACAGTTTAA
>DAOOJC010000151.1:0-4829 GCA_035384905.1 Acetivibrio sp.
ACCTCATAGTTCAAGTCATTTTGCAGCTTGTCCAGCTGCTGTCCGACATGGTTAATATGGTAAACCAGAGCTTCGGCTCTTTGTCTCACAAGGGCTCTCACCGTAAGACTGTCCGGTTCCTTCGAAAGCTCCTGCCATGAGTCCCAAAACTGGTTTAATACATTTTGCAGTCCTTCTTCCATGGGATCGCCAAGAATTGTCTGAATTTCCTGAAAGGTTTTGTTTCTTGTTTCCCAGTATCCCAACAGGGTGCTTTCATCCCTGTATATATTATCCAGAAACTGGTGCCGAATCTGTCTTAGTTGTTGGATATCCGCCCCAAGTCCAAGCTGAAACCCGCCATAATCCTGATATGAAGCTGATTTAATCATCGCCTGCTGCCGGGAAAAGCCAGGGGTGTTTACATTGGAAATATTATGCCCCGTCACAAACAAGGCCCGTTCATTCACAAACATTCCCGACCTTGCAATTTCGTAGCTGCCAAAACCCATTGCCATTTAACCGCCTCCAAATATCCTACAATTTAACATCAAAATATGTCTTCTTTTCGGAATCATTTACCTGTCCGTTGTCGCTGTAGTTGTTTCCATCGGAATTAATATTGGACATAATATTTATCGAAAAATCTATAAAATCAATTGAGCTTTTTATTAATTTCGCATTGATGTCATTAATATCCTTAATTTCATTAAGTGCAGAAGTCATTTTCTCTTTACATGAGTTTAATCTTTCAGCCTGGGGTGCCTCAGCATATCCAATCAACTCAGTAATCGTCATATTTGTTGACGAGTCTTTGCCGATATCGGAGCATATTTTATCAACCAGACCTTCTCTTACAGATTCGAGTTTTCCGATTTGGACAATAAGTGACTGTTCGAGCTCTGTGATACTCTCCAATTCCTTTACCTTCCCTTTAACAATAATATCGGTTTTGTTTTTGGAGATCTCCAGTAAGTCCTCATATATTTTTAATTCCTTTTCAATAACATCTATTAAATCATTTATCAGCCGGTTATTCATATATTGCTCCCTCACTTTTAAGGATTAAATTTCACTGCTTTATTTGCCTGTAATAAATTTATTGCGGGAAAATTTCGGAATTGTCCTGAAAATTAACCCGCAAATACACTTTTTATAAAATCATTCCATGCTTTTATTTTCTGCTATTGACTTTAATATCTTATCCGCTATATCCTCCTCCTTCACTTCATAATTACCTGCCTCAAACTTTTTAAGTATTGGTTCTACCTTGTCCTTGCGTATATCCGGTATGTCCTTTAATGCCTTCATTGCCGTCTGGATATCCTTAGCCTGACTTGAGATAGACACCACATCCCTCTTTGATGCTGCTGCACTTGTTTTTTCCGTCTTGTTTACACTTTTGGGTCCGTCATAAACAGCACCTACCTTTGGGATTCCGTCCCAAACTTTCATAACTACCACTCACCTTCTTTAAAACATATATATTAACACTTTGCAGTATTAACTTATCATTGGTTTCTCTTAAAATCCTTCCCTCACTAATTATATCGTCATTTAATTAATTAAATTAACAAATATTTATATTTTTCCTTAAAACTTTGGCTGCCTACATTTTGCCGGTAGACAGCCCCTGTTTTAAGTACTACTTTCCGTCTTTATGCAAGTATCTCATATATCCGGTTGATTTCACGTCCTTATTCTCAGTTTTCGGATTTTTTATTTGTTCGACTGTTGATCTTATTTCCTTGCTGAGTGAACTGGCACATTTCTCACAAAAACGTCCTGTGTTTATGGACTTGCCGCACAACTCGCACTCAAGAATCATGTTGCCGTCATCACCAATAATTTCAAGCCTTCCCTGCCTTAAATAAGTCTTAATTCTCTCCACACCTATATCCAGTTCCTTAGATACCTCATAAATTGAGGCCTTGGGGTGATCATACAAATAATCTTTAACCCTCTTGAAATCCTCCTCATCCTGTCTTTTACAATCATTGCAAAGGTACGCTCCCCCAATATAGCTGTAAATTTTACCGCAACGCTTACAATTTAATATATCCGGCATATTGATACCTCCTATCATAACGCCAGCATAGCATAACTATAATACTCCAACGTCTGGCAATACCATAATATTTATTTTCGAGCACTTCATTAAAACCTTCTGCCTGATGCAACTACGGCGACTATAATTTTTCCGGCCCCTGCCTGCTTCAGCACTCTGCTGCACTCATTCAATGTAGTACCGGTTGTCAAGACGTCGTCTACCAAAAGAACTGTTTTGCCTTTTATTTTAGAAGCGTCGTTTACCATGAATGCACCTTTTACATTAATCAGTCTGTCCTTTCTTTGCAACAAGCTCTGGCTGTGTGTGTTTCTTGTTCTTGACAAAAGATTCGATCCCTCTGTTATCCCCAATTGCCTGGATAGCTCCATGGATATCAGGAAAGACTGGTTGTAACCCCGTGCCCTTTCTCTGATTGGATGAAGGGGTACACTTATAATTGTATCAAACAAGCGGTAATCAGTCATTTCCTTTATTTTCGAGAGCAGCAGTCCGGAAAAAGTCCTATAGTATGCCGGTTTGTTCGAAAACTTGTACCTTTTTATTGCATCCTTCACAATCCCCGTATACTCGCACACACACACAATGCTGTCAAAATAATCATGCCCGGTGCCGGATTTTATAAAGCCGCCTTCCTTAAATTCAATTGCCGAATAACAGTCCTTACATATATATATATCGGTATTTGAATCAAAAATTTTATTACAAAAAATACATTTTGGAGGAAATATCAAATTACGAAGACGTTTCAACATACTCCTTCACCAACTTAGCCTAATTATTATAACAAGGCAGCCAGCTATCTTGTGCCTCGTTTAAACACTATTGATGTAATAAAATTTTACTGCAAATGAAAAATTATCTTCGATTTGAAATGTTAAAACGAGGCTATATATGCCCACATCACTTACAAGTGATGGGTACCGATTCCCAAGATGCATTTTCTCAGCTTCCCCGACAGGTCCGAATTCCTTTTGGTTTCCCGGTCATTTTCAATCATCTCGTCAAGAAAATCCCGGGCACCGACAAGTATAACCATTTCCCGAGCCCTCGTTATAGCGGTGTATAAAAGGTTTCTGGTCATGAGAACCTTGGGTCCGGGAAATACGGGAAGTATCACCACAGGAAACTCACTTCCCTGGCTCTTGTGAATAGTAACTGCGAAAGCCGGCTCCAGCTCGTCCAAAATTGTAAAATCGTATTCCACAAGCCTTTCATCGTCAAAGCATACCACCACTCTTTGGTCCTCATCGTCTATTTCCTGAATTATTCCCATATCACCGTTGAATACTCCGGTGCCGCTTTGTCTCCAGTCCCCAGGCTTTTCCCATTTGAGGTTGTAATTATTTTTAATTTGCATCACCCGGTCACCTTCACGGAAGATGTAATCCCTGAAAACCTTCTGTTTCTTGTTCTTGTCCTCGGGATTCAAGACCTTCTGCAGCTCTATATTGAGGCTGCCGACCCCGACCGGTCCCTTTCGCATCGGTGTAAGCACCTGAATATGCTTCATGGGGTCAAATCCATAAGCATCGGGTATCCTTCTTTGACATAAGTCCACAATTGTCCTGACGGTATCGCTATAGGAGTTTCGGGATACAAAGAAAAAATCCTTGTCCCTGGTGTTTAATATAGGTTTTTCCCCCCGGTTAATTTTATGTGCATTTACAACGATCATGCTTTCTTCAGCCTGCCGGAATATTTCCGACAGCTTCACCGTCTTTATGACTTCACTTTTAATTATGTCCCGAAGCACATTTCCCGGTCCAACCGACGGCAACTGGTCCACATCCCCCACCAGTATAAGCCTGGCCCCAACAGGCACTGCCTTAAGAAGGTGATTCATTAGAACTATGTCCACCATGGACATCTCATCAATAATTATTACATCCGCCTCAAGGGGATTTGCCTCTGTCCGTGCAAACACAAGCTCATCTTCATCCGTTGTATACCCGATTTCCAACAGCCTGTGAATAGTCTTTGCTTCATATCCTGTTGCCTCGGACATTCTCTTTGCAGCCCTGCCGGTGGGTGCCGCCAGTGCAAATTCATATCCCTCGGCCTCAAGAAGGGCAATGATACTTTTTATTATGGTGGTCTTGCCCGTACCGGGTCCGCCGGTTATCACAAGAACTCCGTTTATCAATGCTTCCATGATGGCTTCCTTCTGCTTGTGTGCAAGTATAATACCTTCCTTTGTCTGAACCTCCCTGATTCTTTCTTCAAAGTCATCCAGATTGCCGTTGAACTTGATATTTGAAAGCTCCATAAGCTTCCTGCAAACACCCAGCTCCGCATTATATAACGAACTCAAATATACCCTTGGAACGCCTTCATCCTTTTCCGCATAAACCGACTTTTTAAGCACAAGAGATATCAAAACATCATCTATATTATCTATACCGACGTCTAATAGCTGGGAGGTATATTCCTTAAGCTTTTCTTCGTCAATAAAAGTGTGTCCGTCCACTGCCGCCTGGGACAGCACGTACCTAATCCCACTGGATATTCTATATTTGGATTCGGGGTCAATTCCCAAGCTTTTTGCGATTCTGTCGGCGGTTTTAAAGCTTATGCCGAAAATCTCATCGGAAAGCCTATAGGGGTTCTCCCTTATCTGTTCAATGGTATCCGAGCCAAAAGCCCTGTAAATTTTAGCAGAGTAGGTGGGACTGATTCCGTATTCCTGAAAGAACAGTACAACATCCCGAAGTTCCCTTTGCTCTTCAAACACTTGTCCTATTTTTATAGCCTTTTGTGGGTTAATACCCTTTATTTCGGC
>DAOOJC010000152.1:0-4790 GCA_035384905.1 Acetivibrio sp.
AACCCCTGTTACCGCCGTGAAAGGGCGATGTCTTAACCACTTGACCAATGGGCCATATTATTCAAAGTTTTATGTCAGCTAACCGACAAAGTATATTTTAACTACATCCAAATAAAAAGTCAAGCAAAATATTTAAAATTTTAATAAGTTTTTTTTGGTTTTTTATGCACTCAATTACTACCCCCTCAAAAGTGGGTATATAAATAATTTCACTTCACTTAATCCCACTAAAAAAGGCCTCACACAGCTATCGCTTGCAAGGTCTTTCGCCTTTTTGGTGAGCCATCGGGGAGTCGAACCCCGGACACCATGATTAAAAGTCATGTGCTCTGCCAACTGAGCTAATGGCTCATATTCAATTATGTGTATGCATCACACAATTATATATATTACAACAGAACAAGGTGCTCTGTCAACACAATTTTTATAAAAAAAGACTCAGGAATCATGTTCTTCTCCCTGAGTCTTGTTCTTATACCACTATGGTCTGTTCCCTTTCCTTACCCACACCGATCATTTTAATTTTTACACCTACCAGCTCTTCTATTCTGTTTAAATATCTCTTTGCGTTCTCCGGAAGGTCATTATACGTCCGAACATTAGATATATCCATATCCCATCCGTCAAACTCCTCATAAACAGGCTGGCATTTGGCAAGCTCTTTCAGACTGCAAGGAAAGCTTGTCGTCTCCTGACCGTCCTTCTTATATGCAACACAAAGCTTTATTTTGGGTAATTTCCCTATCGTATCGACATGGTTTATTGCCAGTCCTGTAAGTCCGTTTACTCTGGCAGCATAACGTATCATAACGGTATCCAGCCAGCCACAGCGTCTCGGTCTTCCTGTTGTGGTTCCATACTCCCAGCCAAGTTCTCTTATTTTATCTCCTATTTCGTTGTCTTGTTCTGTCGGAAAGGGGCCTGCACCCACTCTCGATGTATAAGCCTTAAGTACCCCATATACCTCATTGATACATACCGGTCCCACTCCTGCACCGACACAAACTCCACCTGCAATAGGATTAGAGGATGTTACAAAGGGATATGTTCCAAAATCAAGATCCAGTAATGTCGCCTGTGCACCTTCGAACAATATTTCTTTGTTCTGCTCTACTGCATTAAATATAATGGTGTTTACATCCGCTACGTACTTTTTAAGCTGTCTTCCATACTCCAAATATTCGGATATAACCTGATCCTCATCCAGCCCTTGGCCTCCATACACCTTTTCAATAATAAGGTTTTTGACCTTAAGGTTGTCTTTCACCTTGCTGATAAAAAACTCCTCATCAATAAGGTCACACATTCTGATACCGGATCTGTCCGCTTTATCACAATAGCACGGGCCAATTCCTCTCTTTGTGGTTCCAATCGAATCCTTGCCTCTGAATTTCTCCTGAAGCTCATCTAATACTCTATGGTATGGCATTATAACATGTGCCCTGTCACTCACAAGTAACTTTTCAGTGCTTATTCCCCGCTCATTAAGGTCCCTGATCTCCTCAAGTAAAACAGCAGGATCAACTACTACACCGTTTCCAATAATACATGTCTTTCCCTCATGTAAAATGCCTGAGGGTATAAGATGCAGTGCATACTTTTCTCCATCGACTACTATCGTATGTCCGGCATTATTACCACCGGAAAAACGCACTACTAAATCGGAGGTTCTGGCCAACATATCAATATATTTGCCTTTGCCCTCATCGCCCCATTGTGTACCGATTACAACTCTGGTAGCCATTCTACCATTCCCCCTTTTTCGGAAGTCAGACCACAAACAATTATTTTAATGGTACTGCATATCCACTTATTATTTCGAACCTGAACAACATAATTATGCGGGTTCAATAAACATTTTCCATGATATATAATATCAAAAAAAAACAATAAACACAATAAAAAATCCGAACATTTGCATTAAAAAAGCATAAAATAGTTCGGACTTTTTGGTGATGCAATTCGTAACATGACCAAACAAGCACCTTTGCCAATGTTTCTGGCCAAATTATCTTTGCAAACCAGAAATAAAACACATTGTTTGCAAAAAACCTTCACCGTATTAATCGATAACCCAACTACTTTTTATCAAAATAATCGTTTAGCTCTTTAACAAGCTTATCTGCATCCAACCCATGGACCGCACAAGCATCTTCTATACTTTCTCCCGATGATGACGGGCAACCCAAGCAATGCATTCCGTTGTTGAAAAATATAGGTGCAGTACCTCTGTCCATTTGCAATACATCAGATATAATCATGTCTTTCGTAATCTTTCCCATTTCTGTCCCTCCTGATCATTATATATTTTAATCATTTTACTTTGCGTACATATATTATACACTATCATCTTATAAAAATATACACATTTCTTTCATATGAACATACAGTCAAACCTGGTCTAAAGCCCGGTATTTATCCCTTCCCGTGCGATATAAGTCATCTCCGTTGCTATCAATTATTACAACGACAGGGAAATCCTTGACGGTAAGTTTACGTATTGCCTCTGTTCCCAATTCGGGAAAAGCAATTATATCCTGTGCAACTATTGAACGTGCAATTAATGCCCCTGCTCCTCCAATCGCACCAAGGTATACTGCATTGTACGTCTTCATCGCATCTACAACAGCCTTGCTTCTCAGCCCCTTCCCTATCATACCTTTTAATCCAAGCTCTATCAGCTTGGGTGCATAAGCATCCATTCTGCTGCTGGTCGTAGGTCCGGCCGAACCGATTACTTCTCCGGGTCTGGCCGGGCAAGGTCCCACATAATAAATAATCTGATTTCTTATATCAAAAGGGAGTGATTTCCCTTCGTTTATAAGGCTTATCATCTTCTTATGTGCTGCATCCCTGGCTGTATATATAATCCCGTTTATTCTCACGGTATCCCCTGCTTTGAGCATTTTTATCTTTTCGTCATCAAAAGGAGCCTCCAATGTATATTTCATATTTACCACCCTTCTTAAATAAGTAACAATTAAATAACGGTTTGTGAATGTCTCGTCACATGACAGCTTATATTTACAGCAACTGGTAGGCCTGCAATGTGCGTCGGAAAAACCTCAACATTGACGCCAAGGGCTGTAACCCTGCCTCCAAGACCGGCCGGTCCTATCCCTAACCTGTTTATACTTTCGAGCAATTCCAATTCCAATTCTTTTATACGGGGTTCACAGCTTCTTTCATCAATAGGCCTCAGCAAAGCCTTTTTGGCTAACAAAGCCGCTTTTTCCATAGTTCCCCCTATGCCAACACCGACAATTACGGGAGGACAAGGGTTGGGGCCCGCTTTATCAACTGTCTCGATTATAAACCTCTTGACTCCGTCAATCCCCTCTGAAGGCGTGAGCATCTTAAGCTCACTCATGTTTTCACTGCCGAATCCCTTTGGGGCCACTGTGATTTTTATTCTGTCTCCGTCAACTATATTATAATGAATCACAGCCGGTGTATTGTCCATAGTGTTAACCCTTTCAAAAACAGGGTCCTTTACAACGGATTTTCTGAGATATCCTTTATCATAGCCTCTTCTTACCCCTTCATTGATTGCATCCGTAAGGCTTCCTCCGGCAATATGCACATCCTGCCCGATATCCAAGAAAACCACCGCCATACCTGTGTCCTGGCAAATTGCCATGCGTTCTCTACGGGCAATATCAGCATTTTCTATAATATGGGTCAAAATCTCTTTTCCACTTTCAGATACCTCTTGCCGGGCCCCTTTTTCAAGCCCATTTTTTATGTCATCATTTAAATTGTAATTTGCTTCTTGACAAAGCCGTTCCACGGCTTCAATAATATCATCAACACAAACAGTTCTCATAACACCCTCCAGATAAATTTAACCACCATGCCTTCTGTTCTCTCTAATCAAGACAACATTGCTTTCTTTTTAATTCTAGTATACCGCTGTGTATTTTTCAAGAAAGATTAATTTTTATTATTTAAATTTATCCATAGGACTTTTTTACGTAACTTTGGTATAATAAATATATGGCTACGTAACAATAGCCTTTTTTGGCAATGTTATGCGTTTTATTGCTCTTTGAAAATTCTCAGCACCATTAATTCTCGTGACTTCAGAGGAAAGGGGTTTTTATTTTGAGTTCTCCTCAGAACATTTTGGTTTGTGTAACACAGCAAATTACCTGTGAAAGATTAATACTAAAAGCAGCGGAATATAGGAACGAGTTAAAAGGCGAACTCTTTGTAATACACGTTGCAAAAAACGAATGGAACTTTTTAGACAACATAAAAGAAGGTGAAGCCCTGGAATATTTATTTAAGATATCAAAGTCGGTAGGTGCCAATCTATCGGTATTAAAGTCCGATAACATAGTACAAACTATTGTTGATTTTGCAAAAGAGAATAAAATAACACATATTGTTATGGGAAAATCCCCCAACGACCACAAAGAAAATAATTTTTATACTGAACTTAAAAGTATGCTGGATGATATAGAAATCCATATCATACCTCAGGTCGAAACATGACGTATATAACCAAATCAGCTTATTTCAAACTAATGGCCAAATATTATACACCTAAAAATATTTTTATGCAAGCAAAATTCATTTTTTTAAAAAAAATTTGCTTAAAACCACTAAATTGTTCGTAATTACTTGACTTTACACGATTTTCATTATAAAATAATGTCGAATTCCATATTAAGGAGGTTGTGTAAATGAATAAAACTGAATTAGTAAATTCCATTGCTTCCAACTCAGGACTTAGCAAAAAGAACAGCGAAGCTGCTCTTAATGCACTGGTTTCTTCTGTAGAAGAC
>DAOOJC010000153.1:0-4782 GCA_035384905.1 Acetivibrio sp.
TTCAAAAGGGGTCGGAGTATATTTTGTTACTCAGGATCCTTGCGATTTGCCGGATGAAGTACTCGGTCAGTTGGGAAACCGTATTCAGCATGCTCTTCGTGCCTTTACACCAAAGCATCAGAAAATGGTTAAAGCTGCAGCACAGACTTTCCGTACAAATCCTGATGTGGATATTGAGACAGCTATTACTGAGCTTGCTACCGGAGAAGCCTTGGTGTCATGTCTTGATGAGCACGGAAGCCCCGGTATAGTGGAGCGGGCATTTATTCTGCCGCCTCAAAGTCAGATGGGTACTATTGATGATACAACCCGGAAGGATATTATTTCATCTTCACTTATTTATGGAAAGTACGATAAAATGGTGGATAATGAGTCTGCCTACGAAGTGCTCCAGGCTAAAGGAAGACAGGCGGCAAAGGTTGAAGAACAGAAAAGTGCAAAGTGGCAAAGCAGTGTTAAAACATCACAAAAACGTACTTCCAACAAAAAATCTATCTTGGAAAAGGCATTTGGTTCTGCTGCAACATCAATCGGAAGAGAGCTTGGAAGAAGCTTGATACGTGGCATTCTCGGTTCTCTTAAAAAGTGATGCCGTTTCGGTCAAGGTATTTTACTATATGGAAAAAATTACATATGGATATATATGGGTATATGCAATTATGACTTACAATTGAATTTATTTTATGATAAAATTGTACTGGTGTTATGTGGCAGTGTCGGTTGTGAGAAATGAGGCTGCTGCGTATGCCATATAAATTTAAGTATTGGATGGTGTTTGTCATATGAATAGGAAGAGAAGGTATAAGCTTGTAGCAGTTATGCTTATACTGTTTTGTATCGGCTTAATCACTAGTTATGATGTAGGAGCCGTAACTGCAAAAGCTTACATAACTGTATCAGTAAACGACAAATGCATAAAAATGGACAGCTTGCCATATCTTAAAGACGACAGAACCTTTGTTTCGATACGTTTTGTTGCTCAAGCCTTAGGAGCTGAGATAGGATGGGTAGACGAAAAAAAGATGGTTGTAATAAATGATGGCTATAATTATATCGAACTCTTTATAGGTAGCAATGAGTACTATGTAAATTCAGAGAAGCGGACAATGGATGTTGCCCCGGAAATAAGCAATGGGCGGACAATGGTTCCGTTGAGGTTTGTTTCTGAAAACCTAAGATGCTCTGTGGACTGGAATGAGATGACCTATACGGTATTGATAAACAAAGAAGGTCTGGAGGTTCCTGAGGAATATGTTTACAATAGGTCTTATACCGATGAAGATTTGATGTGGCTTGCAAGAATAGTTACCGTTGAAGCCAGGGGAGCGACTATAGAAGGAAAGCTTGCTGTTGCAAATGTTGTATTAAACAGGGTTAAAAGTCCTGCGTTTCCCAACACGGTGCATGATGTAATTTTCCAGAGCGGACAATTTCCACCTGCCCACAAGGCTGGGTTTAAGGAATTGGTACCTCCGAAGGATTGCATTATTGCAGCAAAAATGGCTTTAGAGGGTGAAAATAATATTGGAACATGCCTTTACTTTAATAACAGGCCGTTCACATCAAGAAGTGGTAGTTTTTACAAAAAAATAGACGGCGAGTATTTTTACAATTGAGTCAGTTTGAATAAAAAGAAATGTTAAGAGAAGAAAAATGCTGTAGAGACTTAGGTTTCTTCAGCATTTTTCTTTACTCAGACAATATATGTCTAATGATATTATTCGAAATATATTTTACAATTAAAGATTCTTGACCCTGATTAGTCTCATGGCATTTAATACTGCCAATACTGCAACTCCAACATCTGCAAAAACTGCTTCCCACATCGTAGCCATACCTCTGGCTCCAAGGGACAGGACTATTATTTTTACGGCAAAGGCAAAAATAATGTTCTGCCAGATTATACCTTTGGTTTTTCGGGCAATTTTGATAGCACTGACAAGCTTTGAAGGCTCATCGGTCATCAACACAATATCTGCTGCTTCAATGGCTGCATCCGATCCCAAACCTCCCATTGCCACTCCAATATCCGATCTTGCCAATACCGGTGCGTCATTTATTCCGTCTCCTACGAAGGCAAGCTTATCTTTAAGAGCTTTTTGACCGGCTATAATTTCGATCTTTTCCACCTTCTGATGGGGAAGAAGTTCAGCATATACCTCATCAAAACCCAATTGCCGGCCGATTTTTCGGGCTTGATTATCATTATCTCCTGTAAGCATTATCAACTTTTGTACACCTATCTTTTTCAGTTCGTCTAATGCCTGCTTCGAGTCAGTCTTAATTTCATCGGATATCGATATATTACCTGCATATTTTCCATCCACAGCTACATGAATTGTTGTGCCGGAGCCATTAGTATCTGAGATTTTGATGCCGGAATTATTCATCAGCATTTCATTCCCTGCCAGTATTTCTTTGCCCTGATACATGGTCCTTATTCCCTGCCCCGGTATTTCTTCGAAGTTTTCCGTTTCATAGAAGTCCAAACCTTTTCCGAAAGCCTTGGTTATAGATAGTGCAATAGGATGATTGGAAAATCTCTCTGCTATTGCAGCGTATTCCAGCAGGCTTTCTTTTGAAAACCCATTCGATGGGTTCAATTCAGTTACCTCAAATACACCCTTTGTAAGCGTGCCTGTTTTGTCGAACACTATAGTATTCACACTATTCAAAGCTTCAAGGTAATTGCTGCCCTTTATGAGTATTCCATGCCTTGAAGCCGCTCCGATTCCTCCAAAATACCCGAGGGGTATAGAGATAACGAGAGCACATGGACACGAAATCACGAGAAATATAAGGGACCTGTAGAGCCATTCGGAAAAAGATGCACCGGGAACCACAAGGGGCGGAATTATGGCTAAAGCTGCTGAAGTAAATACCACAATGGGGGTATAAACCCGTGCAAATTTAGTGATAAAGTTTTCTGTAGGAGCCTTTTGACTGCTTGCATTTTGTACAAGATCCAATATTTTTGACACGGTTGAGTCGGCATATTTTTTTGTGACCTCAATACTCAAAAGTCCGCTTTTGTTTACCGTACCCGACAGAACTTCATCCCCTGTCTCCACATCCTTCGGTACGGACTCGCCGGTTAATGCGGATACATCAACAGTGGATCTTCCTTCAATAATCCGGCCGTCCAAAGGTATTCTTTCTCCCGGCTTGACCACAATAATATTACCAATATTGACTTCTTCGGGAGATACTTTCCTGATGTTTTCTCCGGATTTAAGATTGGCGTAGTCAGGGCGTATATTCATAAGATCCGTAATGGACTTTCTTGATCGGTTTACGGCCATATCCTGGAGAAGTTCGCCAACCTTATAAAAAAGCATAACGGATGCACCCTCAGAGAATTCCCTAATGGAAAACGCACCGACCGTAGCAATGGTCATTAAAAAGTTTTCGTCCATAAGCTTACCTTTAAAAATATTACGCACAGCCTTTACCAATACATCCTGGCCAATCAATAAATAACTGGTAAGATACAGGAAGAATTCGATCCAAAAGGGAAAAGATATTATAAATGCGGTGACATACAACAAGATGCCGATGCTAAGAGCTATGACTTCTGATTTATTGAATCCGCTGTCTTGTTCTGTTTTTTTCCCTTCCTGCTCAATTACTTCAATATCCGATTCTACACTCTTGGCTATCATTGATGCTTTCTTCACTATGTCTTCTGACATTAGCACGTTGTTAAACTCTAAAGTAAGCTTTTTTGTTACAAAATTTAAAGATGCATTTTTTACTCCATCTATTTCTTTAACCTTGGTTTCGATTTTTGCTGCACAGCTTGCACAATTCAGGCCTTCGAGTATTAGTTCTTTTTTATCTGCATGTTTCATTTTAAACCCCTGCCTTGTTAAATTCAATTTTCTGTTATATGCATGAGTCCCTGATCGAATATCTGTTTAATATGCTCATCATCAAGAGAGTAGTATACGACTTTACCGTCTTTTCTATACTTTACAAGCCTTGCCTGTTTTAGAACCCTGAGTTGGTGTGATACCGCCGATTGTGTCATGTTGATAAGGGATGCAATATCACAAACGCACATTTCTGAGGCAAACAATGCATAAAGTATTTTTATTCTGGTGGTGTCGCCAAAGACCTTGAAAAGCTCTGCAAGATCGTAAAGGTGTTCCTCCTTGGGCATATTTTCACGCACCATGTTTACCACATCTTCATGAATTATGTTACAGTCACATTTATCGGATCCGTAATTCTCATGCATATTAATTCCTCCTCATTTATCTGAATTCTAGAACTCTACCTGTTATTAGGTGGAGTTGGTATTAAATAATGCAAATGAATTATTGAACATCATATGCACATATGAATAATTGTTCATATATTACAATGTCATTATACGCCTATTGTATTGAAGATGTCAATAATTTTTTTTGAGTAAGAGTATTATTTTATTTATGTGAATAAAAACATGGAAGAAACATAGGTTACTGGAATGACTTTATTTACACTTATTCAGAATTTTTATGACAGAAAAAATTATTTTTTTTTATACCCCTAAAAAAAGAATAGAAGACGTATTTTAAAGTAAAAGGTATAATAGAATTAAGGGAGGAATTAATGGTATGAGAAAGGTAGTGATTTTTTTTCTGGCTTTTTGCATTATTGTTGGATTATGTGCCAATCCAAGCTTTTCAGCCGGCACATATTCAACAAAATATGGGGATGTGAATGGGGATGACTTAATTGATTCGACGGATCTAACCATATTAAAGAGGTATTTGCTGAAAAAGTTATCTGAGTTTC
>DAOOJC010000154.1:0-4731 GCA_035384905.1 Acetivibrio sp.
AGGGGTAAGCAAAAGCCCCTATGAGTCGTTGAACATGGCATTCAACAAGAGGGATGAAAGAGAAAATGTGGAAGAAAACTATAGAAGAGTGGCAAAGGCACTGGGTATTGACATTTGGGATATGGTTTTTTCAAATCAGGTACATGACAACAGAATTCGGGTGGTAACGGAGGAGGACAGAGGCAAAGGTATTATAAAACATAGTGATATAATAGGCTTTGATGGGCTTGCTACAAATAAAAGAAAGGTGGCACTGGTTACCTTTTATGCCGACTGTGTGCCTGTTTTTCTGTTCGATCCGGTCAAAACCGTAATCTCAATTGCTCATTCTGGCTGGCGTGGTACAGTGAAGGAAATAGCAAGAGTAGCTGTCAGGAAAATGAAGGATGCTTTTTCCTGCGATCCGAAGGATATATTGGCTGCAATAGGGCCGTCAATAGGCAGTTGCTGTTTTGAGGTGGGGGATGAGGTATATGAAGAGTTTGGATCAAGCATCGGCTGGAGCACAAAATACTGTGAAAGAAAGAATGGGAAATGGTATTTTGATCTTCCTGCGATAATAAAAAACAGTCTTTCGAATGAAGGAGTCAAAGGTGAGAACATTCTTTTAAGCGGCATATGTACCAAATGCAACAAAGACATGTTTTTTTCTCACCGTGGCGATAACGGCAAAACAGGAACTCTTGCAGGTATTATGATGATTAATTGAATATTGCCTTGGCACCGGAAGAATTCTGCCCAGGGCTGTTAATTGAGGGAATTGTTAAAGGCAGTTGCTATAATACAAAGGAAAAGGTTTTATCAATACTTATGTATTGATAAAATATAAATTAGGGAGAGATTCACTTTGAAAAAGAGAACATTATCGGTTGTTTTGTTTATACTTGTGAGTTTAATAATTTCAGGCTGCAGCGTGGATTTAAACAGTCTTTTGGGTGATAATACGGATAACGATTACAGCTTTTTAAACAACGATGCCGATGATATATTGGACACCGGTCCGGTAAAAAGCGGTATTCTAAACCTGTTTGCCACCGCTCCCGACACACTTAATCCAATACTTACGGCCAATGCTTTTGTTAAGGATTATTCTTGTTTTGTATATGAAAGTCTTGTTAAACTGAATGAAAAGCAAAAGCCTGTACCAGTTTTGGCAGAAAGATGGGAGTCGTCAGAAGGCGGAAAGGTGTGGACTTTCTATTTAAAGGACAATATTTATTGGCATGATAATATACGCTTTTCGGCGGAGGATGTGGAATTTACAGCGGGTACCATAGTGAATGCCGGTGCAAACAGCCCTTATGCCGCCAGCTTTAAAAATGTTGTAAGCTTTTCGGCTGTTGACTCCAAAACCTTCAAGGTTGAAATGGACAGTCCCAATTCCTTTACTCCAGAGCTTATGACTTTTCCCATAATTCCCAAACACTATTACCTTGGAGAAGACATTATGAACACGGAGAAAAATAACAGGCCCATTGGAACGGGACCGTATAAATTTGCGGAGTATAAAGAGAATGAGTTTGTTAAGCTTCAAAGCAACGAAAACTGGTGGAATAACACTGATACGGATGAGGACGGGCTTACCCTTCCATATATTCAGGAAATTAATATAAAAATATTCGGAAAGGACAGCTCTGTAATAAACGCTTTTCAATCCAAGGAAGTTGACGTAATAATTGCCGACACGAAGAATTGGATAGGTTACAGCGGAAGATCGGATATAACCCTTAAAAAGTACTTGAGCAACAGGTTTGAGTTTATTGCCTTCAACCTGTCAAACAAGATACTGAAAGAAAAGGAAGTTAGAACGGCGATAGCCTATACTGTTGACCGGGGTAAGCTTGTGAATGATATCATGCCCGGTGAGGCTGTGGTGTCGGACTTGCCTGTAATTCCGGATACCTGGCTGCATGATACGAACGTCATATCCTATGAAAGGGATATTGAAAAAGCGAAACAAATCCTTGAAGACAGTGGGTGGAAGGAGAAAAACGGTGTTTTATACAAGAGAATAAACGGCGTTAACACTCCCCTTACGCTGGAATTATTGGTAAATACGGATAATGAACGCAGGCTTGAGGTGGCAGAGGAAATCAAAGACCAGCTCAAAGAAGCAGGAATAGTTCTGAATATCAAAAGTGTAACATGGGAGGATGAACTTAATAAAGTCAAATCCGGTAAGTTTGACATGGCTTTTATAGGGTGCACCGTGCCCTCAATACCGGACATATCCTTTTTGTACTCATCGGCTGAAATCGGAACAGGAATAAATATTGCCGGTTACGAAAATGAGAGTGTTGACAATTATTTGTCTCAGATTTTGCGGGAGACTGACTCATCAAGGAAGAAAGCATATTTTTTCAACATGAAGGAGGCGATAAACGAGGATATGCCGTATCTGGGATTGTATTTCTTTTATGATGCGGCCATATATAATAAAAGAATACGAGGAGAGTTCAGTCCTTGTATATGGGATAAGTATGATAATTTCACAAAATGGTATATACCTGATGTGGAATAGATTATGAGTACATGTAATTAATGTGAAGATAATTCATAATATTTCTTGTGTGATAAAAAGAGTATAATATTATTGATAAAATAAAAGCGAAAGGTAAATTGATATGGTGTGGATAATAATAATTGTTTTGATTTTAGCATTGGATCAAATAACCAAGTTTATTGTGTCAAGTAATTTTGAATTAGGCGATAGTACTACAATTATAGATAATTTTTTTCATATTGTTCATTGGAGGAACACGGGTGCTGCATGGGGAATCATGCAAAACGGCAAGTATGTACTGGTACCGGTTACGTTTTTGCTGGTGCTGTTAATGGCATACTTTATGTATAAATACAACAACAAGCTATTAAGGGTTGCCCTCAGCATGGTTATTGGAGGAGCATTGGGGAACCTTATTGACAGGGTGTTCAGATCCGGTGGTGTTGTGGATTTTCTTGATTTCCAGTTCGGCAGTTATCATTTTCCGTCATTTAACATTGCGGATTCTTTTGTTGTGGTGGGAACAATAATAATGGCTTATTATTTGTTTTTTATACATAAGGATAAAGAGGAATCAAGTTCTAAAAAGCCAGTTGACGAAAAAACAACGGAGCAGAGGGAAAATTAGAACCTTTACAGAAGGTGATTTAGCGGTGCCAAATTTTATAATAGACATGTATATTGTTATGGAGAAGTAATAAAGTTATGAAGGAAATAAAATTAGTATGTGAAGATAAAGGAACAAGGGTTGATTTATGGCTTTCCGAAAGGCTTGAGGAATATTCACGGTCTTATATAAAAAAGATGATAGACGATGAAATGCTTCTGGTAAACGGAGAGCATGTCAAATCCAATTATAAGCTAAAATCCGGGGATGAAGTGCTCTTGAGGATACCCGACCCGAAACCCTTGGATGTTTGTGCGGAAGATATAGAGGTACCAATATTATATGAGGATGAGGATATTGTGGTGGTTGACAAGCCAAGGGGTATGGTGGTTCATCCGGCTGCAGGCAATTATTCGGGAACTCTGGTAAATGCACTTATTGGTTATTGCGGTGATAACCTGTCGGATATAAACGGCGTCATAAGGCCCGGTATTGTCCATAGAATTGACCGGGACACCTCCGGTGTATTGGTTGTGGCAAAAACCAACACTGCCCATGAAAGATTGTCGGAGAAGCTCAAGGTTCACGATATAGAAAGGGTTTACGTTGCATTAGTCTACGGCGTTATTGCGGAGAACCAGGGTAAAATAGATGCCCCCATCGGAAGACACCCTACCGACAGAAAAAAGATGGCTGTCAATGCCAAAAACGGCAGATCTGCCGTAACTCATTTTCGTGTGCTTGAAAGATTCAAGGATGCAACTTATATTGAGGTCACTTTAGAGACCGGAAGGACACATCAGATAAGGGTTCACATGTCCTATATAGGATACCCCATTATTGGCGATACTGTTTACGGACGAAAAAACGACCGGTATGACATTAACGGGCAGGCACTTCATGCGAAAGAGCTTGGTTTTATACATCCTACCCGCGAAAAATATATGGAGTTTGAGTCGCCCTTGCCGGAATATTTTGAAAATCTATTGGAGGAATTGCGGCAAAACCGATAAGAAATTTAAAATGATTGAATCATTTTTATTTATCTGTTTAATTAAGCAATAATATTCCTAATATATTGACATTCTAATTTACATAAAGTACAATCAATATAGGTGCTAAAAGTAACTAATGATGAAGATTAATATAAATAAAGATATACATAATTTGTGTTAATAACAGATTGTGTACAGAGATAATGGTTGCCTTGCACAATAAATTCTGGGCGAATCATTATAAAGGTGTTTTTTTGTATTTGGGGAGTGGTAAAATGAAAGAAATTGAGCAGGCATATCTTTATGCTGTTTCAAAAAGAAAAAAGTTTGTTATAATACTGTTTGCTTGTGCTATTTGTATAGCTATACTTGCTTTGCTTGAAAAGATTAAAGAAAGCGATATGTTTTCAATAGTGGTTATTTCTTGTATAACCATTTTTTTAATACTTTTGGGGATACTTGTTATTAATTCTCCAAATATAAAGGGTTCCTTTAGATCTTCGCGAGTATATAAATCCTTAGAAAATTTGGGATATGCAGATGAATTTATTAACACTATTGATTATGAAATTCAAAACCAGTTGAGAATTAATTATCATGATGACGTTTATCACATTGGTCTTTTT
>DAOOJC010000155.1:0-4724 GCA_035384905.1 Acetivibrio sp.
TACCGGTACCGAGGATTACGGCAAAGAAAAGAAACATTAATGTCGGAATTCTAATTTTGCCGGCACCCGCGTGGGATTCAATAAACAATAAGGCAGTTAATGATTCAAATCCTGATTTCTCTATAATGGAGCTTCTAAACAGGAATATTAACAAGCCTATGGATTGGGAGCTGGTAAATCCTCATCCTCCTGCATTTGACAAGAGTGAATACAAGGATATAATGCATCTCAATTCATCCCAAATTTCTGGAATTGATAACAACAGCTACAGCGATTTTTGTGCATATTTTAAAGACCTTAAGAGTGTAGCAAAGGCTCAAACTGATTTTGAAGCAGATTTAACCTATCAGGGAACAGTGGGTTATACCGAGAATATAAATAAGTCTAAGTTCTTCAAATACTGGGAGGTTTCGCTGGATGATCCGAACCTCACCCCGGAAAAAATAGCCCAGGACTATGACATCTTGTTCCAGACATCCCATGGTGAAATAACATACTCGAAGGATGTACAGGACAAGGTTAAGGCATTCTTAAATTCAGGAGGCCAGCTGTGGTGGGAAAACTGCCGAGGTCTTGTAATAGAGTCCGGAGACGGCTTTACTGAAGAGGTTGAGTTTGTTTCCCTAAATCCCGGCCACAACTATAAGTATCCTCAGATTCCTGTTTTGGACAGCGAAGGTAAAATGCATCCGTTGTTTGACAATATATATACGATTGACTCTGAAAAGGCCACCCGTGTATGGGCTCCGGGCATATATAACAAAAACAGTGAGATATCAATGCTGGGAGACGGCGAGGATTGGCTCAACGATGATAACAGGTATATTGACAACTTGCAGCCGGATGATAATGTAATTCTCAAGATTAAGAATACCGATACGGGGGAAATACTTCCCAACATGGCGGTAAGAAATGTAATCAATGATGATGCACCTGCGGGAAGAATTGTTATAACTACAAGCGATATTGGCTGCGGTATATCAAAGTTTGCGGATCGCGGCGGCGGAAAGGCTGTAGAAGACTATAAATTCTGTTACAACCTGTTTGGGTGGATGTCAAAGATAAGTGTAAGCTTTGACGAAACTACCGGAAATGAATGGGACGGAAGCAATGAGTTTTCTGTAGAAGCTACCTTTACAAACCATGGTGCTAAAACCCAGGTATATGATGTAACGCATCTATATGATTCTAAGTCATGGAATCTGGTACCTACCAATGATTTTGAAAACTACAAGTATGATTATCCATGGATAAAGAGCATTGATGGAATGGGTTATCCGAACAAGATTGAGCTTAAACCTAACCAGTCCGAAGTTGTTACTTATAAATTCAACATTAAGAGAACAGATCTTCACTACTATGAGTTTACCGTGAAGGCAGCGGAGTCCGGTGTGAAATATACCCGTGACACTATGGAGACTCTGTACAGGCTCAATAATGTAAGAGTAGAAAAACCGGTATTTTCAGGTCGGCAGGTTAACGGCACAGAAGCACGTTTCGATGTTACGATAAATGCACCGAAAGAACCCGATAATGACCTGAGAACCGAAAACTATGAGCTTAACCTTAAGATCAAAAAGGATGGAGGCTTTATTGACCCGCAAACCGTTGTAAACTATGTTGAGCTGAAGACCGACGGTAACACGCCTCCGTTAGAAAACTATAAATATCAGTACTCGGTTGACAAAAAGGGAGTTTTGTATCTGAAGGTTATTGTTGAGGACACACTTATTACAAAGCCGAGTGAAAAAATAAAGTTCAGTATTGGCTTAAACAACCTTAGCGGCGGAAGCTACGATGTTACAGGGAAAATAGAGGTAATTGACCCGGTTTCCCGTAAAAGACTTGCATTCTCCGATGAAGCAATATACAAGATAAAATAAGAATGCTGTAAAAGATGTTTATGGCCCCGTGTATACACCTTAGTGTACGCGGGGCTTTATAAACTTATTTTGATTTTTCAGGAGGCACATCGAATCTCATGAATATTGCTTTTATACTACTTTTCTTTAATGGTTCAATTATTATAAAATAACACTTTTAAAATTACTAAATAAGTGATAAAATCTTTAAATGGGTAGAAATAAAGCGTTCGGAGCATACGTATTTAATCTAACGGTTATGATGGATTAACACATATACATGTTGAGAGGTTGTAAAGGGAGAGAGAAATGTACAAAGGAAAAAATGCTTTAAGAAGAAAAAGAAGGCTGATGTTTGCTCGAATCAGGACATTGGTTATACTTGTTTTGGCAGTATGGGGTGTCATTAGTTTTTTCCAAAATTCCGGAGAGCCAAAAAATGAAGATAAGCCTGTCGGTTCGCATATTGATGCGGTGGAGGATTTAAATAGCATTAATGTAGGGGCGTATGGTCAGGATATTAATACGGACATGGAAGGGTACGGCTATGTCCCCAAAACCAATAGCCAAAATTCTGAATCCGGTTTTGAAAATTCCGCAACAGGGAATGAAGGCACAGATAACCAAACTTCGGAAACGGTTTACATTGATGACTGGCGTTTAATATTGGTGAATGCCGATAATCCGTTGCCCGATGATTACACTTTTGAGCTATCCAGCTTAGATGAGACAAGAAAATTTGATTCAAGGGCCATAGATGAATTAAAAATGCTTGTTGAGCGTTGCAGACGTGAGACCGGAGGCAGCATATGGGCACAGTCCACATATAGGGACAGGAATTCTCAAAAAACAGTATTTGAACAAAAAGTTCGGGAATATATTAATTCGGGCAAATCGAGAGAAGAGGCAGAGGAACTCACAGCCACTTCCATTTCCAGACCCGGGACAAGCGAGCACGAAACCGGTCTGGCTGTTGATTTCAATTATGCCAAGACTAGTTTTGAGAATACAAGTGTTTTTAAATGGCTTATGGAACATGCCCACGAATATGGGTTTATTTTAAGGTATCCCGATGGCAAACAGTCAATAACAAAGGTTAAATATGAACCGTGGCATTTCAGATACGTGGGAAAAGAGCATGCACAAGTTATCAAATCAAAGGAATTTTGTTTGGAGGAGTATATCGATTACCTTAAAAGCCGGGAATAGTCAAAGTCAGAAACAGTTTGATAAGCATAAACGGAAATTGGCCGTAAAAATTATAAAGGACGATTAACATGGTTTTGTGGGGAGTTTTTATTAGTGCTTTTTTAATAGGCTTTTCGGGTGCGATGATGCCTGGACCTATGTTGGGGATTACAATTGACGGAAGTCTCAAAAAAGGTTGGACAGCAGGTCCTTTGGTAGTATTGGGTCATGGAATCCTGGAACTGTCATTTATTACCGTCATGATCTTTGGACTCAAAGATTTTTTTTCCAACCCGATAGTTGCAGGGATTATTGGATTGTTCGGAGGCGCTTTTCTTGCCTGGATGGGCTATGGAATGGTAAGGTCGGGAATAAATAAATCCGTTTCTTTGGAGAATCAAGGGACAGGAAACAGCTCGGGAATAAGAAACCTTGTATTGGCAGGGTTAATTGTCAGTGCCACCAATCCTTACTTTATTCTTTGGTGGGCGTCAACGGGGATGGAATCAATACGTCAGGCTTATACATTAGGGTTGATGGGCATTGTTTTTTTCTTTATGGGGCATCTCTTGTCGGATTTCTCATGGTATATCATGATATCTGTGGCATTTTCCAGAGGAAAGAAACTGGTTAGTGATGCTGTATATCGCTGGATTATCATTTTTTTAGGTATATCTATTATAGCCTTCTCGGTTTATTTTATGTGCAGCGGATGGAAGATGCTCCGGGGACTTTAATGTCCATTTCTTTTATTGACTATCATATATCATACAATTAAATTGAAAGTGCTGTTATGGAATACGGCAATGTTTAAAAGATATATGACACTATAGATTTATATTCGGAAAGAAAACAATGGCTTGGTATATAATTTTTGCATCCGCTATATCGGCAGGACAGCATTTATATTAAACCCTCCATCCTCGCCGGAGCCAAAAGTTATTGCCCCGCCGACGGAATTGATTCTTTCCTCCATTCCGGTTAAGCCTTTGTTTTTGGCAATTTTACAGCATCCTTTGCCGTCATCGAATATATGCAATTTTATTCTTTCGCTTGCTAAATTTATGATTATGGAAATGCTTTTGGCTTGTCCATGCCGTATTGAGTTCGTTAAGGCTTCCCGGCATATTCTATATATTATACTTGTCAGTTGTTTTCGATCATATAATGTTTCATTCAAATCATCATGAATGGATAAATCGATACAAACTCCCAGGTTACTGAATCTATCCGTCAATTCTTTCAATGAATTATACAGATTGTTTTTATTTATAGTCTGGGAATCCAATCCGGCAATTGCCATTCTTAACTCGTTCATTCCATTCTGGGCAATTTCAATTGCATCATTAAGATTTTCACTCAACTTGGAGGGAACTTTGGAATAATTAATGCGGGTTGCTTTCAACATAGCAATCAGAAGGGTCAATGTATGTCCCATAGTATCATGAAGCTCCCTTGAAAATCTGTTTCTTTCCTTTTCAAGAGTTAACTGCTCTACACTTTGTGAATACTCTTTTAGCTGCTCGTTCAATGAAATAAGCTCCTCATTCATGGCGGACAATTCTTCATTTTTGACACTTATCTCATCAAAAAGTTTCTGATAACTTGTGATATCTTTAAATGTGAAAATCCTGCCGATTAGATTTTTTTTATTTTTATATACCGGTTTTGTGT
>DAOOJC010000156.1:0-4712 GCA_035384905.1 Acetivibrio sp.
TCCTATGGAGTTATACTCCACTTTTGATATTCCGCCTTTACCGTCAATGCTCTGTACCACCCGGCCCATGCTGTCATATATATCTCGGCTGGTTACGGTCTTGACCCCTTCAGGTGTATTCAATGTTACGGTTTTGCTTACACATCTTCCGTTTTCATCATATCCGAAGTTCATGATTATTCCTGTATCGTCAATCTGACTGATCAGGTTTCCTTTATCGTCATAGTTATACTGGACCTTTTTCCCCAACTGATCGGTAATACTTGTAACATTTCCTTTTCCGTCATACCCTATACTGGTAGAGTATGAAAGCGGGTCAATGGTCTGTGTAAGATTACCGGCTGCATCGTAAATATTTGTAGTAATATTTCCGGCAATATCTTTTGCGGTAAGAATTTTCCCCTGACTATTGAAGGTAAATTCTACTGTATTTCCCAAGGAATCCTTCTTACCTCTTCTGCTTTCATCAATCTCTTCATCAACAGAGCCGTTTGAACCGGAAGAACCGGTATCCTTTATTTCTCCTACTATTTCTCCCTTATGATTATAATAAATGTTTGCATAAGAATTCAGAGGGTCGCTTCTGGTCAGCATTCTACCGTCTTTGTCATAGGTGAATGTAGTGCTGTTACCCAATGCATCCGTTAATTTAACAAGATTTTCATTTTCATCATACTCCAATATTGTCTTGTTTCCCAAGCGATCGGTTATTATTTCAATTCCCGCTGCGTCGTTAAACTCATATGTGGCTTTATTTCCTCCTGCATCATAGACTGCCTTAAGTCTTCCGTATGAGTCGTACTCATTCCTTGTAATCCTTATACCTCTTGGATCAATAACATCAATAAGATCATGGTTTTCATCGTATATATATTTTGTTACATTTCCTAAAGGATCTTTTACCGATACAAGATCCCCGTATTTGTCATATGTGTATTCATAACTGTTACCTTCATTACAGGTAATTTTTGTTATACGACCTTTGCTATCCTTTGTAAACTTAAGGCTTTTCTTATTTGAATGAGTCAATCCACCGGATGTTACCTTTACAGTATTTTTGTTGCTGTCACTATAGCTTTCAAGCATTCCCGACGCATTAAACACCAATACGTCTCCCTCTTTTGTGGTAAGACGGTAACGGGTCGGATTATATTTCGTACCTTCAAACAAGTCGGAATAAACACCGAAGCCAAAGCCTATGTCTGCAGCATAGCATATATTGCTGGATATAGGTTCCAACGAAGATGTGGTTTCTCCCACAGGCTTATAGATCATCCTGCCCTGATAAACCGATGTGGGTTGGAACGGGTTGGGATCAAGCATCATTTGGAACTTATCCATCGTTCCGTCAGGATATGTTACTATTATCAAATGAGGTTTTGTTTCCTCAATAGAATATACTACCCCTTTGTTTATCTTCCAGTTATCGCCGTCGGTACAACTCTTATATAAACGTATTCCGGTGTTAATTGTCCATCCTTTTCCAAAGTCACCTGTTGACTTGTCATTACTGCTGTATGAACGGATTACGGTCAAGGGCAATCTGCCTGCAGGTATTGTCATATCTTCAAAACTCAGACTTGTTACGCCCTTTTTGAGCTTGCTTTGAACCAATACCGTTATCGCATGGGATCTTGTATTACCGCCTTTATCAAACACAGTAAGCCTTAAATCATAAAGACCGTTTTTCATTCGTGAAGTATCCAGTTCTCCAAGCTCTCCCTCTTTTACATTGAAGTTTCCTTCAGCAATCTTGACATATTCATTTTTTGACTTTTCGGAGTATTCAAGCACATATTTTACAATATTTTCATCACTTGCTGTTCCGATTATCGTTGTTTTACCGGTAACGGCAGACCAATCGGCCGGCTCTGTCAATGATGCTTGCGGAAATGTCTTATCCGAAGAATCTATGCAAACTATCTGTGCAGTTGCCACACCCACGTTACCGTAAGCATCCTCTGATATTGCTTTTACTTCATATATACCTGCCGTGGTGGGTTTAAATACTGCCGTTCCTTTGCTGTCAATATCATGTTTATTCCCGTTGATTTCAAGGTTTGTTTTCACAACCTCTGTGTCATCCTCTGAATAAACGGTAATTGTTACCTCACTTCCTGTTTGCACCGTCTGAGCACTTGTAACAATGTTTACAAACGGCCTTAAGTAATCGGAAACCGTAGGAACCTCAATTGTAGGCGTAGGTATAGGAGTTGGGGTCAAGGTTGGGGGGTGTGTAGGTGTTGGGGGAAGTGTTGGCATTTGTGTTGGTGTTGGTGTTTGAGTCGGCTTTTCTACAGGAAAATACTCCAATTTTCTCAGTATCTTTCTTTTCATCAATGTAAGGTCTGTACTGTTTATTTCTCCGTCCCCATCTAAATCAGCGGACTTTAAATCATCTTCCACAGGAAAATCTGAAATCTTTCTCAATAGATATCTTTTAAGCAAAGTTAAATCCGTGCTGTCCAATGAATTGTCACCATTTAAATCACCATATATAAAGCTCTCTGCAGCAAAAACCGTTTGGCCCCCTTCAAAATAGTAAACCGAAAAGGTTACAAGCTGCATACATAAAGCAAAAGACAAAACCAAGGCCACAAATCTTTGTAGTTTCCTCATAACACTACCATCCCCTTTTGTAAAAATAGATAAAAAACAGAATATGTATAGCTGGTATTTTAACAATTTTTACAACTTTGTGCAATCCCAAAAAGCAAAATTTTAGAATGATAATATATTTTTTAAATTTGCCGGCAGCAATCAGGTGTAAATTATTTAAATGAAAAAACGTGAAAGAACGGTATAAAAAAAGTATAGAGCCTGCTAATGCAACGTGGAGAAAGGGAGAGCATATTCTCACGAAGTGAGTTCTGCCCGACCCCACGAAGTATTTACAGGCTCTGTACTTTCGAAATTAAATTTCCGGAACACTTATCTTCAAATTTGTTTTATACACCCGGAACTATAAACACGTATTCACTGTTGGCAAAGGTGATTGTGTCGTTGTTTTTTATCTCATACTCCATATTACCGGTAAGTCTTTTAGCATTTATGAAAGTACCGTTGAGTGAATTCAAATCTTTAACAAAATAGCGTCCATCCCTGGATATTATCTCGGCATGCACTTTACCGACAGCATTGTTCTTGCTTATGTAATCCGCCTTACCCGGCAGCCTTCCGATAATAAAGCTGGGCTTGTTAATAATTATCTTTTCCTTGGCACTGCTGTTTTTTCCTTCGAGGTAAGGAAAAGCTCTTTCCTTCGAATTCAAAATCACGGTTTTATTATAATCTTTCGGCTGAATTATAACTGTTCTGTCAGAAGCTTCAAATAAATTAATTGCACGGGATTGTTCCCTCCCAATCACAGGCTTTTTATCCTCAACCGAAGGTTTGTCTTTCATATCGGACATGATTATGGGTTTTGCATTGACCTCATTTGCCTGTCGTTTGTCAACTGCAATGGATTCTTTTATTATGGATTCTTTTATTTCAGAAATGCTTTCAACTTTATTCTTTTCAACCAGTAGTGTTTTCCATACCAGATAACTTGCAGCCCCGGCCAGTATACCGACACCGATAATATTTATTGCCATATCATTTTCCAATGAATCCATAACTCCGGATGTAAGCAGTGCGATTGAGCAAATCAAAATAATTCCCTGAAGTATGCCGCCAATAACTATAACACTGGTTTTATACCTCATTTTGATTTTCAGTCCTTTTGGGTGGCTTTTATTATCATCTTTATTTGTATTGGGAATCAAAGCATTTGACCTTGCTTCCCGTATTCGCGAATCTGGCGTTTGAGGTCTTGGAATTTGCGGCTTGGGTATTTGCGGCTTAGGTATTAGTGATTTCTGGGCTTTTGATTTTGCTGTTTCTGGTTTTGTTATTACCGGCTTTTTGCTTTCAGGTCTTTCCACACTGGGTTTTACTATCTCACGCCCTTGTATAAACGGTTCTTTCTCCAAAACATCCGGGGATTGATTTCCCACACCGCTCAGTCCTTCATCAGAATACTGATGTATGTCCATCTGTGCTATTCCACGTTTTGCCTTCAATTCCCTCAATAAATTGTTAAACTCCAGAATATTAAAGGTATCCGATTTCAATAAATATAAGATCCTCTGGATAAAGTTATCATTACTGCTTTCTTCAATATTGGCTCCGTACATTATAAAGTTTATTGTAAAGTTCTTAAGGTTGTCGTTTATATTTATATCAAAGTTTACAGGAAGGTAAACCAGAGCAACCTCCATACTGTCCGGATTTATATAAATATAGTCCTTATTTATTA
This sequence comes from Acetivibrio sp., assembly GCA_035384905.1. Lineage (GTDB taxonomy): Bacteria > Bacillota > Clostridia > Acetivibrionales > Acetivibrionaceae > Hungateiclostridium. Next base: position 4,301 of record DAOOJC010000156.1, read on the forward strand.
TAAATGCCTTATCCGATAACAGGTAAACCTTAGCATCAAGGATTGTTTTGGTAATATCGTAAAAAATATTTATAAACTCATCCCTTTTCAGTCTATTTCGTTTAAGATACTGAGATAAGGTCAATCTGGATGTAATGCTATAACGGAACTGGTATTTTGAGTCTTTTTGTATCAGGCTAACAGGCAGAATATTCTTATTGGGATTGTTTTTAATCATTTCAATCTGATATGTAAGTACTTTTTCATCCGCATCAGCATTTACTATAAGAAAACTTCCTGATGCATCACTTTCATAACCGAACTCAAACTTTTCGAGGTAAACATGATCCATAGATTTTTCCTCCTTGAATTACCAAGAAATAATGGCGCTTCGCTATTTTGTGTGGGTAAACACACTAATTAGTTAATTAAT
>DAOOJC010000157.1:0-4708 GCA_035384905.1 Acetivibrio sp.
TGAGGGCGTGGATCAGCGTGTCCTTGACAAGATCGTTGACGAGGAGATATCCATAGGGGATTATGTGCTTACCGGGGGCGAGCTTCCGGCAATGGTGCTTGTTGATGCAGTCAGCAGGCTTATTCCCGGTGTTTTATCCAGTGAGGAGTCTTATTCCCAGGAATCCCACTATGACGGGCTGCTGGAGTATCCCCAATATACAAGGCCCTACGAGTTTAAAGGCAGGAAGGTTCCCGATGTGCTCATATCCGGTCATCATGCCAATATAACCCGGTGGAGAAGGCAGCAATCCCTTAAGAGAACCTATCTGAAAAGACCGGATTTGTTAGAAAGGCTGAACCTCGAAAAAGAGGACAGGGAGCTATTAAAAGAAGCATTGGAGCAGAATTGCGAAAATATTACCTAAAACCTAAGTTTCAAAAAGTTTGGAGCCTGTCTATACATATAAAAAGATAATAAAATGGAAAAAAGGCATTTACAACTAGGTGAGTCTATGGTATAATTTTAGCTTGTGGAATACGGGCGGTCCGCTGTTATATACAAGAACGTCTATGATATAGGAGGAGAAAAATGGATATTATTAAAGCAATTGAGCAGGAACAGTTAAAAACCGATTTGCCTGATTTACAAATTGGAGACCACGTTAAGGTACATCTAAAGGTAAAAGAGGGCAACAGGGAAAGACTTCAGGTTTTTGAAGGAAACATAATCGGAATGCAGGGTTCCGGACTCAAGGAAACATTTACTGTAAGAAGGATTTCCTATGGTGTAGGAGTAGAGAGGGTTCTTCCCCTTCATTCTCCAAAAATCGATCATATCGATATCGTAAGAAGAGGTAAAGTAAGAAGGGCAAAGCTTTATTATCTGCGTGGCAGAGTCGGTAAAGCTGCAAAAGTTGAAGTTAAACTGTAAAGTAAAAACAAAGGGGGAATTTAGCCCCCTTGTTTTTTGCACGTTTTTTCGAAGTCAAACTGAAAACTGTTATTTCTTTTCTTCATAAAAAAATAGTGGTATAATTAGTTATATAAAAGAGAATCATTTATAACCGAAAGAGGTTATAAGTGGAGTGAGAAATATATTTAAGGGTTGTAGGTTATGGAGTATAAAAAAGAGTCTTTTAATGAGAAGGACAGGCATGAAAAGCTGGAGAAGACGATTGAAACCGATGTGAAAGCGGTAAAGCCGAATTATCTGAAGGAAGCTTGTAAATGGTTGCTGTTAATAATTGCAGCTATGTTTGTAGCTCTGATATTAAGAACTTATGTATTTGAATGGGTGGTTGTTGACGGTAAGTCGATGGAAAACACCCTCCATGACGAAGAGGTTTTGTTTGTAAGTAAAATTAATTACAGGTTTAATGAGCCAAAAAGAGGAGATATTATCATTATACAGATTTCTGAAGGGAATTGGGATTATTTATATTTCGCAAAGAATTTCCGTGCATTGACTACTATTCTTCCAAGTCAAGGCGAAGTAAATTATATAAAGAGGATAGTGGGGCTGCCGGGTGAGAAAATTGAGCTTGTGGATGGATATGTGTATATAGATGGGGTAAAACAAAATGAACCGTATATTAAAGGTATGACCTACGGTCAAGATTTTGATATTCCAAAGTATGTACCCGAGGATTGCGTTTTTGTAATGGGCGATAACAGAGAATGCAGCAAGGACAGCAGACAGATAGGTTTTATTAAGTTAAACCAGATAAAGGGTAAAGCAGTCTTTAGAATCAAGCCCTTTGGCAAATTTGGAAGCATCTACGATTACGACAATAATTAAAACTGGAGGAAAAAATGAATATACAATGGTTTCCGGGTCATATGGCCAAGACCAGAAGAATTTTAACGGATAATCATAAATTGGTTGATGTGGTGATAGAGCTTTTGGATGCTAGAATACCACTTAGCAGCAAGAATCCAGAGATCGACAGAATTTTAAATAACAAACCCAGAGTAGTGGCTTTAAACAAGGCCGATTTGGCTGATGAGAAAGTTTCAAAGCAGTGGAGTAGTTGGTATAACTCACAGGGTTATGCCAATATTTTTATAGACTCCTTAAAAGGCACAGGAATAAAGGAACTCAAAAGAAAAATGCAGGAGCTTATGAAGGAAAAGTTTGAAAGAGACCGGCAGAGGGGAAGGATTTTCAGGCCGATCAGGACCATGATTGTCGGCATTCCCAACGTCGGCAAGTCGTCTCTTATTAACAGGCTTGCCGGTAAGAGCATTGCCGTCACCGGCGACAAACCTGGCGTTACCCGGGGTAAGCAATGGATAAATGTAAACAATGAGATACAGCTGCTCGATACGCCGGGGATTCTGTGGCCCAAATTCGAAGATAAGAGGGTTGGTTTGAACCTTGCAATAACAGGAGCCATAAAGGACGATATTCTGGATATTCAGGAGCTGGCTTCGGTTCTTTTGGAGATTCTTTCTGTGGATTATCCTCAATACATTAAAGAAAGATACAAATTGGATACATTGGAAGGGAAAAAAGGCTACGAGCTTTTAGAGGAAGCGGGAAGGAAGAGAGGCTGTCTGGTATCGGGAGGACAAGTCGATCTTACCAGAATTTCCTCCATTATTCTCGATGAGCTTCGAGGCGGCAAAATCGGCAGGATAACACTGGAAAAACCGGGGGAGGACATTAATAGAGATGGAGAAGAAGATGACATTAAAACAGATTGAGTTGTCGGTTAAGGAACTTGACATTGATGAAGCATTAGAAAAGCTTTATTTATATAAAGAGGAGTATGGCGATAAAATCAACTCGCTTATTGAACGGTATGGGAAGAAAAAGCTCAGGCAGGAACAAGAGTTAAACCGGTACCGTGCCATGTGTTCCTATGAAGATGAAGCATATCAAAGGGGTTATGAAATAATCGCGGGTATTGACGAAGCGGGAAGAGGCCCCCTGGCAGGTCCTGTCGTTGCTGCCGCGGGTATTCTTCGAAAGGGTGCTTTTATAGAAGGACTCAACGACTCAAAAAAGCTGACTCCCCAAAAGAGGGACGAGCTCTATGACGTTATCATGAAAAACGCATTGGGTATCGGAGTTGGAGTTGTGGATGAGAAGGTAATCGATGAAATAAACATCCTCAATGCTACAAAAGAAGCAATGAAGAAGGCGGTGAAGGAACTTGTTTTAACCCCGGACATTCTTCTGATTGATTCGGTAGAACTCAAAGATGTAAAAATACCTCAGGTTTCAATAATAAAAGGTGATGCAAAAAGCGTATCGATTGCCGCGGCATCAATTATTGCAAAGGTAACGAGGGACCGTTTCATAGAAAAAATGGATTCAAAGTACCCGGAGTATGGTTTTGCAAAACACAAGGGATACGGAACGAAAGAGCATATAGAAGCTATAAAGAAATACGGTATTTGTCCGATACATAGAATGAGCTTTACAAAAAATTTCGTTGGCTAGAATCAATTTTCAGTTTATGGGAAAAATTGGGGGCATGAAAATTGAGGATTGAAGGGTCTTTTGACTTACTTAATAGTGCAGGTGTTTCGGATATAATGTCACGGCTTGATGTAGGAGACGTTGTCAGGGCAAAGGTAATGGAGATTGCCGGAAACGAGCTTATGTTAAAGCTGTTTGACGGCACGGCTGTTAAGGCCACAATGATGTCTTCTGTAGATATTAAGCAGGGTGAGATCGTGGAGTTTGTCATAAAGAACAAATCGGAAAACCGGTTGTTTCTGGAGACATTAAAAAATAACGGTCAAAAGATTCTGAGCCTTGAGGATGATATAAAAAGCAAGCTATTGGAGCTTGGTTTAAAGCCGGATAAAAGAAATATTGAAGCTGCAACGGAACTTAAAAACAACAACGCTCCGTTGGACAGGGAAACAATAACGAAGGTTTTGGATGCAGTGGTTAAATTTAAGGATTTATCCTGCGACAAGGCAGCGTTTTTGGTATCGAAGGGAATCAGTCCCGGGGAAAAAGCCGTACAAAGTTTGAATCAACTCGCTTTTGGCACAAAAATAGAAGCCAGTTTGACGGAACTTATGGATAAGCTTATCGGAATTGATGATAAAGAATTGCTTTCCCGTATTGGCAAAAGCCTTGAATCTGTTGATTTAAAGTATGAGCCTGTTAATCCCGACTCTATGGATTTAAGTCCTGACACCGCTAATCAAAAGAGTGAATCTTTGAGTACAAATCTTGAGAAACTACCGCCGGAAAAACAAATAGAGTCTCAAATAGAAGCCTTCGGAAACAAACTGGAAGGTTTTGGCGTCGATAAAAATCTGATTTCCCAAATAAAACAGAAGATTTTTGAGTTTACAGGCAATAACAACAAAGGAAGCATTGAGCCGGAGAGGCTTATTGAGTATTTAGAATCCAATGTACCGGACTTTGAGGCACTCTATGATTCCAACCCAAAGGAAATAGGAAAAGCCATCCATAATTTAATGAAAGAATTATATCCGAAGGAATATATAAAGGGATATCAAAAAGTATATCCAAAGGATGAAAGTGCAGATAAGGGTGCTTCTTTTGAAAATAAACCCGATGTAAAGCTTGACACTGATGCCGATAGGATACGCAGGTCTTTTGAAAAAATGTTTGTACGGGTCAGTGAAGATACGAAGGATTTGGATGTAAAAAAGGTCTATAAAAGCATGTATGAAAAGCTGGACACTATAGCAAAGGCCCTTGAGGCATCGAAGGTTCCGGGGAAGGGAGACATTCT
>DAOOJC010000158.1:0-4704 GCA_035384905.1 Acetivibrio sp.
TAATGGTTGCTTTATAAAATATTGGTGCTTTAACCCATGACTGTTTATCCTCGCTCTGATCCTCAATAGAACGTAAGAGCGGAAATTGGTCGTCATCCGAAAATACTGCAATATTGGATTTGTCATTGATAAACCCACATCGGTCAACGAATCTATCATATACGCTGTTAAGTTTTTTCTGCGCTTTTTGAAGTTCATCAGGCGTGTAATCCCTTGTCTGTACAGCAATAACATTTAAAAGCGCACCTCTGATTTCACAAAGCCCTTTAATCCTTTCAGCTCGTTTCCCTGTATAATCCTGTGGTATCAACTTGTTATGCTCACAATAATATATTTTTTCATCCAACACCACATAGGTATAGTTTTTAGTTCCTTTAGGAGCATCCAGCTCAGTTACTTCATTCACTGATTCTTCCTCAGCGGCTTCTAACGGTTTATCAGCTTCTGCGGTAAAGGTTGCGTGGAGCTTATTAATGGCCTTATCAAGTTCTGCATATAAATCTTGCCCTTCCGGTGCAATACAGGCTGTACCCTCCTCATTTCCATACATATTCCTGCTGTGTCTCATTTCACCCAAAACCATGTCAGGGTGCTCATGGAAATATTGATTGATGTTGATGTAGTCTGTTTTTCTCGTATTGGTAAAAACCCAGTCCGGCAAAGAATACTTATCAACCTTTCTTGGACGATCAAGCTTTTTAAAAAATAAAATATCGGCCGTAACTTCCGTCCCCGCAAGTGCTTTAAATGCATTGTTCGGCAACCGGACAGCACCAATCAGGTCGGCTCTTTGTGCTATATATTCCCTTACCGCAGTATCTCTTTTGTCCATTGTTCCTTTACTTGTGATGAAACCAATGATACCGCCCGGTTTTACAAGATCCAGGGATTTGGCAATAAAATAATCGTGAACCAGAAAATCCTCATCAGCATATCTCTTGTCGTACAGCTTTATATTATTGAATGGAATATTCCCAAGGACCACATCAAAAGAATTATCCTCAAAGTTTGTGGTTTCATACCCCTGCACATAAATATTGGCTTTTTGATATAGTTGCTTTGCAATTCGTCCGGTGATACTGTCAATCTCAACACCGTAAAGAGGCGTGTCGGCAATTGCTTCGGGAAGGACTGAGAAGAAGTTTCCCGTCCCCATCGCTGGGTCAAGAATCTTTCTATCCCTGCCACCTTTAAAACCGAACCTCTCAAAGGCATTATAGATGCATTTTACCAGTTCCGGCTCGGTATAATAAGCCGTGATAGTGGAATTTCTGGCATCCTCATATTCTTTTTCATCAAGTAAGACTTTTAGTTCCTGATGCTCATTTTCCCATCCTGATGCAGTATCAGAGAAGGCATTAGCAAGGCCACCCCATCCCACATAACGTGCAAGGATAATTTGTTCTTCGGGATTAGCAAGGCGCTTTTCATTTTCAATCCGCTTTAAGAGTTTGATTGCTTCAATGTTATTTTTATATTTGGTTTTTGCTCCGTTTGGATATAGGTTATAATCCTCGGAATAACGGAAATTCAACTTGGTATGACGGGACTGTCCAGACTTTGCTTCGACAGATAAGGGAATATCCTTAGCCGTTTGCTCCTGCGGTTTGCTTTCTTTTTCTTCCGAATCCTTTTCATCCGGTGTATGGTATTGTTCTATTTCTGCCAGTTCCTTTTCAAGTTCATCTTTCAAGTCTTCAAGGTCCTGCCAATACTCCGACTGTTTGTAAGAAAAAATTGCTCCCGATTCCCACTTCTTCTCAATCTCAATCAACTCAGCCTTTACTTCTTCAAGCTCGTTTTTAAGCGAGTTAAACTTTTCATCTTGGTCTATATTTACTTCCTGTAAATCCAAATACCGTCCTTCATCAATCAGTTTTCGGATAACTATAGCAGCTCTCAGCCATGTTATATTGGTTTTATGCTTTTCTCCGTTTTCATCAGCCCAGTCAAATTCAATGCCAGTGCTGTTGTGGTTTTCAAATCCAATCCCTTGTTTATTTACAGAATGACCTCCAACCCCATATTCAGCTTTCAAAAACGCACTAAATGCTGAGCCTGTCGGATTAGTCATTGCAAAATCATAAATCCGCTTTTTACCATCTTGCATTACACTACCTTCAAGAAGCACAATTTCAATAAGCTGCTCCTCGCTGCCTTTTGGTGTCAGGTCAAACAGGTTCATTTGTTTACTCTGCATTGGCTCTGCTTCAATGGTTTCAACTTTATGAGCTTTTGAAATATCTTCAATTTGAGAATAGATGGGGTTATCCTGAATTGCTGTTTTAGCTGTAGGTAGAGATACTTGACCTACCGGCATCATTCTATAAAAGCCTATTTCCTGAAAGTTTGGCTCGCTTGCCTTTTCCTCTTGCCTTATTTTTACATCCTCGAATTCTTGCAGTAGATCAGTAATTTCAATCAATGGAGCTTCAAATTGCTTAAAATACTTATCGATATCCGCATCGGTCAAAGAAACATATTCACCTGTGTTATAATTCACTCTTGCAACTAAAAATGTTCCAAAAATCGGTTGTCCGTTTACTATGCGGTTAATAGGAGTGCTGTCAAAGTCCACATCATCAGCACATACCGCATCAATACCTTCTGCAATTTCAATAGTAGTAAAAGCACCTCCGACTTGTTGTTGAAGCTCCTTATATCCATTACGTATTTCAGTAACATAGGGCGCTTTACCCTGTTCTACCACCAAAACTTTAAGTAATTTTTCATTTATCTTTGACTCATCAGTTCCCTCCATTTCTTGAAGTTCATCAGGGATATTATAAGCTGCAATTGTAACATTTTCAGGCATAAAAAAAGAGCCATCCGTTAATGACTCATTCTTTTCGGATAGCTCTACATTTGGAATATAAGGTTCACTGCTTATCTCACTTGGTAAATCAGTTCGTTCAGAACGATTTCCTCCGCTGCTGATCTCAGGCTGTTCATGTGTCTGGTTTTCTCCATGATGTCCTCGGTGTTCGGCATCGGATCGGACTTCAACATCTGCTGTGTGATGTGCTCTATTTTCTCCACTGCTTCCTCTTGTACCCGGTGCATGGTCGCCATCAGAGTGCCATCCATTTTCAAAATCATATATCGCTGTGGATTTTGTTCTTTGAGATACTCCATTGCCATCCTGCCGTATTTCCCCAGTGGCCTGTCGTCCTTGCTGTCGTTCGAGATTTGGATATTGGGAATATTCACTCCGTCTATCTCTGTGTAACTCACGTCTATTTTGCTCATTTTCTGCTCTCCTTTCTTTCTCGATGATTTTTATGTTCCTCTCAATTTCGATCAAGATTCCTTTAGAAATATCGGTGACAGTATAGCCGAGTTTTGCAATTAAAGGAATGGTATTAAAGTGAGCAACTGTAGCCATCCCGTATCCTAATTCCATTTCTTCATCAGTTAATCCGCATCTTTTCCCTACAAAGTAACAAACACTTTCGCTGATAAGTTCTTGAAGCTGCATTTCCAGTCCGTCTTGCGGAAGGTCTTCAAACAGATGATTCCCAAAGTCGTTCTGAAAGTTTTGCAGGTAAGTGTCCAGGTTTTCCATAACAGCTTCATAAGAGATTCTGCGAAGGCAGTCTGCAAAACCTGATGTCTTTATGTTATGCCCATATGAAAGACGCAGCTCAATACGCTTCTTCATATCTTCATCAAGCTGCCAGCTTGTTGCAATCACATCTCTGCCATTGGTCTGTGAAACATCAAACAAGTGCTTGATAGTAAGTCTTGCGTTTTCATATTCGCATACAGCAATACCTGTCGCACCCTTGTTGACATATCTTCCAACCTTATTCCAAACTACTGTAGGTGCAAGCATTGTAACATTTGGGTTTTGAGCATATACAAGCAGTGCATTATCAAAACTGTATTTGAAGAATTTAGATGCAAACTTAAGGTAATCTCGCCAGGCAATCTCGCTCCGGGTAATATGGGGAGCGATTGTCTCATAGATCGTTTTTAACCTTTCATCTTTTCTCAAGCAGTGTTAGCCTCCTTTCTGTCAGGGTGGGTTTGGAAATATAGTTCAAGTGCTTCTTCCACCACCTTTTCAATTTCACTTACCTTGGTATCAGGCGAAAAAAACTTGGAGTAAACCTTATGTTTGATTTTAATCGATGGAGCTGATGATGATTTTGGTTTTCTGTTTATTTGACCTGATAGAATCTGATATGTAGTTTTCTCATTAAGTTTGCTATTTGCTGAATAGCTCCTAAGCATTTCAGTCTTTTTCATATCCACTTTGAACTCGTTTTCAGAAAGAACCCTTTCAACTTCTTCTTGCTCCGAATCAGCAAGGTATGAAAGATCAACCGCACATCGCAGGGAAATTTCATCACAATCAACCCGGCTCTTCAAGCCGACAATCAGTTTATCAACCCTCAGTAAGCGGGCTACTGTATTCTTTGAAAGTCCATATTCATTTGCGATTTTCTCCCTGCTTGTTAACTTCTGCCCCACTGGGGCAGAAGTTTCGTCAATCCCTTTATATTCAGGATTTTCGAGCCTTTTTAACTCGTTGATGATATCATTTCTTTTGCCCTGAGAGAACATTTTAGAGTGCCTGAGTGCAAGTACAGCCGCTTTTTCCGATGGAAGCATATCTGAAAATGATCGCTGAATTACATTTGTTTCTACCACATACATGAGGGCTTCTTCATCAGACAAGCTGTCCTTTACAATACAAGG
>DAOOJC010000159.1:0-4695 GCA_035384905.1 Acetivibrio sp.
ACCAGCATATCAACCGTTACTGACGGTCTATCAAATTTGCTTGCATCATAAGCCGTTAAAAACTGCTCCTCTGTCAGGCCCTGCTTGTTAACTATATTTCCACCCAACATTATCACCCCATCACTGATATCTTCTGTTTGATATTATCACTTTATTAATATCATTATAATGTTTGTAGACGCATTTGTCAAGGGTTTTTACCTCAGCAAAATCTTCGACAAATACCATGATATTTTTCATTTGATGTACGAAAATTTATCTATTAACTTAAAAATTTCCTTGAACCGTGGTGTAATAAAAAACACATGAAAAATACACTGCTGCATTCTTCATGTATTTAATTAACACCCAGACTTTGATTTTTTAGCAACAACCGTAAGTTTTCCACCTTCCACATCTATATTTATATCTGCGTCTTCTGTTATTTCTCCGGCAATAATTTTTTTAGCTATTGCCGTTTCAATGTGCTTTTGAACATACCTCTTTACAGGTCTTGCACCAAACACGGGATCATACGCATTTTCAGCCATGTGCTGCTTTGCCGTTTTCGAAGCATTGAGCCTGATTCTTCTGTCGTTGAGCCTTTTTTGAATATCCTTTAAAACAAGATCAATGATCTTAATAATCTCCTCTATTTTCAAAGACTTGAACATGACAATCTCATCTACACGGTTTAAAAACTCCGGCTTAAAATGTCTATTAAGTTCTCCCATTACAACATTTCTTGTATTTTCATCAATCTCACTGTTGTTTTTTATTCCGCTCAAAAGATGTTGGCTGCCGATGTTCGAGGTCATTATAACAACAGTGTTTTTGAAATCCACGGTCCTTCCCTGGCTGTCGGTCAGCCTTCCGTCATCCAAAAGCTGCAATAACACATTGAAAACCTCCGGATGTGCCTTTTCAATCTCATCAAAGAGTATTACACAATAGGGTTTTCTCCTCACCGCTTCGGTAAGCTGCCCGCCTTCTTCATAACCCACATAACCTGGAGGTGCACCAATAAGCCTTGCAACCGAATGCTTTTCCATATACTCCGACATATCGATTCTAACCACATTGTCCTCGCTGTCAAAAAGAGCCTCGGATAATGCCTTTGCCAGCTCGGTCTTACCGACTCCCGTAGGTCCAAGGAATATAAACGAACCAATGGGCTTTCTCGGGTCCTTAAGTCCGGATCTTGCCCTCAAAACAGCATTGCTTACTGAGTTTACCGCTTCATCCTGCCCGATAACCCGCTTATGCAATATACCCTCAAGGTTTAAAAGCTTATCCTTTTCATTTTCCACAAGCTTTGTTACCGGAATACCTGTCCATCGTGATACAATTTCAGCAATCTCTTCTTCAGTAACCTCTTCTTTTAAAAGAGTATTTTCACTTGTCTTTTTGCGTTGCTTTGCTTCCTCCAGGCTCTTTTGCAGCTCCGGAAGCTTTCCGTGCTTTAAAATAGCCAGTTTATCAAGGTCATACGTCCTCTCGGCCTCTTCAATTTGTCTTTTGACCTCTTCTATCTGAGACTTCAGTTCTTTTTCCCGCTTTATGTTCTCCTTTTCCATCTCCCATTGAGCCTTCATTCTATCGGATTTTTCCTTCAAGGATGAAATTTCCTTTTCCAAGGTCAAAAGCCTGTCCCGGGATATTTCGTCTTCCTCCTTTTTCAGAGCCTGCCTTTCAATTTCAAGCTGCATTATCTTTCTCTGAATTTCATCCAATTCTGTGGGCATACTGTCAATTTCAGTCCTTATCATAGCAGCTGCTTCATCCATCAAATCAATAGCCTTATCCGGCAGAAAGCGGTCACTGATATACCTGTTGGACAGCACACTGCATGCAATAATGGCACTGTCGGTTATCCTAACCCCATGATGTATTTCAAACCGCTCCTTTAATCCCCTCAAAATCGAGATGGTATCCTCCACCGTAGGCTGATCCACTACAATGGGCTGAAACCTTCTCTCAAGAGCGGCATCCTTTTCTATATATTTTCTGTACTCATCTAAGGTAGTGGCTCCAATGCAGTGAAGTTCGCCCCTTGCTAGCATAGGCTTCAATATATTGCCGGCATCCATGGTACCCTCTGCTTTTCCTGCCCCCACAATATTATGGAGCTCATCTATAAACAAAATTATTCGTCCGTCGGACTTGTTAACATCATTTAAAACGGCCTTGAGCCTTTCTTCAAACTCACCCCGGTATTTTGCTCCGGCAATCAATGCCCCCATGTCAAGGGCAAAAATGGTCCTGTCCTTTAGACCCTCCGGCACGTCTCCCTTAAGGATTCTTTGAGCCAAGCCCTCCACCACTGCGGTTTTTCCCACTCCAGGTTCTCCTATGAGCACCGGATTGTTCTTGGTTCTTCGGGATAATATGCGTATGGCACGCCTTATTTCCGCATCCCTGCCTATTACAGGATCAAGCTTGCCAAGCCTTGCAAGCTCCACCAGATCCCGTCCGAACCTTTTTAATGCATCATACGTCTCTTCAGGGTTTTTAGATGTAATCCTCTGGTTGCTTCGTACCTTTCCGAGGCCGGCCATAAACTTTTCCAAAGTAATTCCGTAACGTTTGAATATCTTTTGGGAAGGTGTGTCCTTTTCTTTTAATAATGCCATAAAAATATGCTCAACACCGGTGTACTCGTCTTTAAAACGCTTTGCCTCATCTTCGGCATGAATCAAAATCTCATTAAAACGCCTCGTAGCATAAATACCGGATGCTCCGCTCCCGGACACCTTCGGAAGTTTTTCCAATTCTGTCTCAACATCCTTTGCATACATCTGGACATTTAGTCCCATATAACCGATCAATTTGGGAATAAGTCCGTCTTCCTGGGTCACCAGGGCAAAATGGATATGTTCCCCGTCAACATGCTGGTGCCCCATCCTCACCGCGACATCCTGAGTTGCTGAAATTGCTGCCTGTGCCTTCTCAGTAAATTTATCTATGTTCATTGCCATCCCTCCTCTCTGTGTTTTATCTCCCTTGTGAAGCCGTCTTTAGCTTTTCATAAAGCCCTTTCATCTCACGGGTTATATAATCCGGATTCATAATCCTGACCCTGATATATAAATCGCCTCTTCTCCCTGTCTTTTCAATATATCCTTTTCCCGCAACCCGTATCCTGTTGTCGGTTTGAATTCCTTTAGGTATTTTAACCACAATCTTTCCGTCTATGGTATCAACTGTTGCCTCTCCTCCTAAGGCTGCATCCCAGGGCATTACATTCATAACCATTACCAGGTCGCTTCCCTCAAGCTGGAAACGCTCTGAGGATTTCAGCCTGACGGAAATGAGCAGATCGCCCTTTTCACCTCCATGAAAACCCGACTCACCCTGTCCTCTGAGTCTGATTCTTTCCCCGTCCTTTACACCCTTGGGAATTTTAAAGGACAGGCTCTTAACACCCTCTCTGCTCCTTATGGATATCTTCTTTTCCACTCCTCGAAAGCCTTCCTCGGGAGTTACTTCCAGTTCAGCTTCAATGTCTTCTCCTTTTTGAGGTGTTCTCACTCGCCTGTTGGTCCCACCGGTAAAATTAAATATACTGTCGAAATCAAAGCCGTCTCCGCCAAAAAACATGTTAAAAAAGTCACTGTAGCTGTTTGAACTGCTGGTTCTATATTCATACCTTACATTATTGCCGAACCCATACTGTGAAGGATCGAAATCGTATCCGTTCTGGAAGTTGTACGCACTTCCAAAAGTATCGTATTTCTTTCTCTTCTCCTCATCTCCCAAAACCTCGTAGGCTTCATTGATTTCCTTGAATTTTTCTTCTGCCTGCTTGTTTCCGGGATTTGCATCAGGATGGTATTTTTTAGCCAGCTTTCTGTATTTCTTCTTAATCTTCTCAGAAGAAGCATTCTTATCAAGCTCAAGAATTTTGTAATAATCCTTGTACTGCATAAAGCACCTCCCTTGCAAAAGTTTTATATACCAGATATCTATGCTGTTTCAAATCCATAATATACTATTGTGCTTGCCTTGAGAAGGGGAGAAACTACTGTGTTTTTTCTTTCAAAAAAAATGCTGAACAAAATCTCCGGGGGTATCAAGCCCCCATCGCTTTTTGGTCATTTCACTTCGTGAAATCCCACTAAATAATGTCTGCTTCCCTTGCAAATTCTACTTCTTGCAAGGGAAGCTTGTGGATTAATGATGACATTACAACTTTACGTCATATCATATTTCCATATTATGAAATATCTATTTTCTTTCCTCCCGGTCTGCTCTGTTCTTTCTTCGGAAGTATCAGAGTCAGAACACCGTTGTCATGCTTTGCAGTAATCTTGTCGGTATCAACATTGTCAACAGAAAATGACCTTGTCATCCTGCTGGCTCTCCGCTCTTTTCTGATGTAATTGTCTCTTTTTTCTTCAACTCTTTCGTCCCGGTTTGCACTAATGGTCAGCCTGTCATCATTTACTTCAATACTGACGTCCTCTTTTCTGATTCCCGGCAACTCAGCCTCAAGTACGTATTCTTTTTCATTTTCACTGATATCCACCCTCATATTGCCACCGTTTCCTAAGAATACAGGAAATGTCGGTTCATTAAAAAAGTCCTCAAAAAAGTTGTCAATGTCAAACAGATCTCCATTTCTTCTTCCTATTCCTCTTCTTCCAAAAGGTACTAATCCGAACATAAACGACACCTCCATAAATATAATTTCCCTGATTGTCTTTGATTTTGACC
>DAOOJC010000160.1:0-4686 GCA_035384905.1 Acetivibrio sp.
CCCGTGGCTAGACTTTCACTAGCTAGATTAGTGCCATGCCTGGCACACAATTAAGGCTGTACCAAAAATCATTCCGGCACAGCCTTAATCAAACATTCTTATGTAAAACCTAAATATCCTCTGTTTTATTTCTACCTCGTAACCGTCTTTTCTATCTCACAATCCTCACTTGTTCCTACAATATAAGCCTTCAAATACTTTGCCTTTCCAATAACATCTTTATAGCTTTCCATGTCAAGCTCTTCTTCGAACTCCACTGTCTTTCCTGCACCTATCACCGTCTCGGTCAGTGCCGCTATAAACAACCAAAAGGCTGTTATCTTTCTCTTCTTTCAGTGGTAAATCAGGTTCGAGTGAAATGAAAATATTAATTTATCTTTTCCAGCTTAGCATAACCAGCCATCAGTCTCTTCATACCCTTTCCCTTAAAGTGTATCTCAAGAACAAAGTCATCTCCGTCCTTTTCCTTGTGGGTTATGATCCCTTCACCAAACATCTTGTGCCTTACCTGATCTCCCACGTTAAGCAATACTGTACCGCCCTTATTTTGAGGAGTCTTAAAACTCGTTGTATTAAAGCTTACAGTCGGATCAAAGCCTCCGGCAGCCACCCCGTTTTTATGCCCCGGCTTTTGCCCCATTGCTGTACTATTATTTACTGTCTTTGCCTCGCTTTCATTTGCATTGGCTTCAAAATACTCCTCCGGAATTTCTTTCAAAAACCTTGAAACCCTGTTGAAAGTTGTATTTCCAAACAGTGTACGGCTGAAAGTGCTTGTCATGTAAAGAGACTCCATGGCTCTCGTAATACCCACATAGCATAGCCTTCTTTCCTCCTCAAGCTCCGTTTCGCTGGTCATTGACCTGTATCCCGGGAAAATCCCTTCTTCCATGCCCACCATAAAAACAACGGGAAACTCAAGTCCCTTTGCACTGTGAAGGGTCATAAGTGTCACATAATCACTGTCCTCATCCATGGTATCCACATCCGAAACCAGAGATACATGAGCCAGAAAATCCATAAGACTCTTTTCTTCATTCTCGTTTTCAAATTCCATGGCAACGGATATCAATTCTTTAATGTTTTCTATCCTGGTCTGTGCCTCCACAGTATTTTCCTGCTCATAGCCGCTTAGAATTCCGGTTCTCTCAATTACCTCCTCAATCATTTCCGAGGCGGTCATTACTAGACTCTGAGCCCGAAAGCTGTTTATAAGCGATACAAACTTCTCCAGCTTGGCCCAGGACCGGCTAAGCTCAGGAATATCCTGGGCCGATGAAATTATTGTAAATATGCTTACCCCTCTTTTATTGGCCAATTGCTCTGCAGTCTCTATAGTAACATTTCCAATCCCTCTTTTTGGCTCATTGATAATTCGCTTGAGGCTTATGTTGTCTGCCGGGTTCTGAATAACACGAAGATAGGCCAGAACATCCTTTATTTCTTTTCTGTCATAGAATTTGAGTCCTCCAAATATCTTATAGCTAATCCCTTCCCTCATAAACATTTCTTCTATAACACGGGACATGGCATTAACCCTGTACAGTACGGCAAAATCCTTATATGGCCTGTTTTTCTCTGTCTTGAGCCTCTTTATCTCACTTGCAGCTAAAAAAGCTTCCTCGTGCTCGTTGGAGCACTCAAGATACTTAATTTTGTCGCCGCCTTTCTTATCCGTCCACAGGCTCTTGTTTTTTCGTCCCAGGTTGTTCTTTATAACATGGTTGGCGGCATCAAGAATTGTCTGGGTTGAACGGTAGTTTTGCTCAAGCTTTATTACCTTTGCATCCTTAAACTCCTTTTCAAAGTCTAAAATATTTCTAATGTTGGCACCCCTCCATCCGTAAATGGACTGGTCATCATCACCCACAACGCAAAGGTTTTTGTATCCCTGTGCCAAAATACTTATGAGCGAATATTGGGCGGTATTGGTGTCCTGATACTCGTCCACCAGGATATAGCGAAATTTTCTCTGATAATAATCTGCCACCTGGGGATTGTCCAACAAAAGCTTTATTGTAAGCATTATAATATCATCAAAGTCCAGTGCATTATTCTGTTTAAGCTTTTTCTGATAGAGTTGATAAACCTCGGCAACCTTACTCATCCTGAAGTCCTGTGCATACATTTTTGAATATATGTCAGGAGTTATCAGCTCATCCTTTGCTCTTCCTACCATTTCAAGCATTGACTTAGGAGGGTAGTTCTTATCATTGAGATTAAGTTCCTTAAGGCAGTCCTTTATAACGGTCTGCTGATCCGCATAATCAAATATAACAAAGCTCTTGTCATAATCAATCTTGTCTATATCCCTCCTCAGCATCCTCACACACATGGAGTGGAAGGTGCTGACCCAAATATAGTCACTATTATTCTCAACAAGCCTGTCTATCCTTTCCCTCATTTCTCTTGCAGCCTTGTTGGTAAAGGTTATTGCCAGTATACTTGCCGGATGCACGTTTTTCTCCTTGATCAGGTATGCTATTCTATGGGTTAGAACCCTTGTCTTTCCACTGCCTGCTCCAGCCAAAATAAGAAGCGGTCCGTCGCCATGCAATACGGCTTCCCTCTGTTCTTTGTTTAAGCCTTCCAGTAAATCCATTAAATATCTTCCTCTCACTTGGTGAAATTCCATCAATTAAAATGCCGAGACTTTAGTCTCGGCATTTTAATTATAGTAGAAAACTCCTTTGATATCAAATATATAATTAACGCTTAGAATCCAATAACTAAAACTCAGGTTCAATTAAGCCGTAATTTCCGTCTTTTCTTCTGTAAACAACATTTGCTTCCTGCGTTTCCGCATTTGAAAACATAAAGAACTCATGTCCGAGCAAATTCATTTGCAAAACAGCTTCTTCAACGGTCATTGGCTTTATGGCAAACCTCTTTGTCCTCACAATTTCAAACTTATGCTCTTCATCAACATCTTTTTCATCGAACTTAACATTTTCAAGTCTAAGACCTCCATCGTGGAATTTCTTTTCCAGCTTGGTCTTGTTTCTTCTTATTTGCCTTTCGAGACTGTCTACAACCTTGTCAATAGAAGCATACATGTCCGTGTTATCCTCTTCGGCCCTAAGTAGTCCTCCATCAAAAAGAATTGTAACCTCCACTATATGCCGGTTCTTCTGCACACTCATGGTTATTTGAGCCTCTGTATCCCTTTGAAAATATTTGTCAAGTTTGCCGACTTTCTTAATGGCCCTTTCCCTTAAAGCTTCAGTTACAACAATGTTTTTTCCGCTAACTATGAATTTCATATATGCCCACAGCCCCTTTCAGTCAACGACAAATATTGCTTAATAAACCCTAGTGCAATACCTGTCTTTCTTTTCATTAATATTATACCCCAAAACCCTTTGTGTAAAACACTCCTTTGTCTGAAAACCTCAAAAAATACCCACCTCCAATTTTTCATTAATTAAAATTTAAGAGCAAAAGATTTCCAGACAACTGACAACTAAAAATTGGGGATAATATATAATATAATAATTCTACATCAAGTAAAATATTCCTTCTGTAATCGGTACCTATTTTGTTCTATTACATAAATTCTAAAACCCCTTTATATAAAGGTTTATTACAATTCACAAACCATAAAACGCGTCTTTCAATATAAAAAATAACATTAAAAAGACAAAGGCAAAACATGTAGATTGTTTTTCTCCCGGCAAGGGTTAAAAAGCTTTACAATCCGCACAGAAATTATACCCGTACCATTTTCCACAATTATCCCACATTTGCCCCACAAAGCACCTGTTTTGTGCACATAAATTCTGTGGATAATGTGGACAATTCTGTGAATAACTAATATAGGCTTGTTTTACCTGTGGATAACCCTGTTGTTATCTTAGTAATTCGTATCTTTTATGTTAACTGACTCTTCACGAGATTTTTCTCCGATTTAATTAAACTTTATGGGAAATGCCTATAAACATTACCTTATAGGATTTTATTTCCAAAGTCATCTTTGTTTTTTGGTTTGGTATGGCAAAAAAAGAATAGAAACGCCCTAATTATGTAACACAAACTAATTGTTGTGTTGCTATCTTATTTATCAAAAATTCGTCTTCAATTCTTTATTTTTTTGTTGAATTTGTATATTGTTTTAGTCCCTCACATTTGCGATAATAAGAGTGTAAACAGAAAAGAAAATTATTGGGTGTGATGCATAAAGATACACCAACTACAAAAAAATAAATACACCTATTAAAAAGCAATACAACGAATTTATTATTTAAAACAGACGAAACAATATATTTTTTATACTACATCTCATTCATTCTTTATTATATACTTTGTACTACTCTTTACATCTGACACGAACTCAACATAATCGACTTTACTTTGCAAATTCGGGCCAAAAGATATCATTACACCCTTTCCTTTATATATTGTTACGATTTTGCTAACTACCGAAACTTATGGTTTCGGTTTTTTTATTTTCTTTTTGCGGCATCGAGCCCTGCTACTCTACTTTTCGACCATTTCAATTCGTGAAATCTTATTAAAAAAGCGAAAGGAGTATTATCTCCTCTCGCTCTTTATTACTACACTAACTTAATATATTCTTTAGTCCTCTTTCTATTACTCTGTCAAACGTTTTTCAAGAGCTTCAAGCTGTGCTTTCAATTCTTTCGGAAGCTTTTCCCCGAATTTAGCATAATGCTCTTTAATGGATTC
>DAOOJC010000161.1:0-4663 GCA_035384905.1 Acetivibrio sp.
TTAAAATATTAATTCCAAAAAGCATTTTTGTCAAGAGCAATGCATTTTTTTACTTAAGAACCCTCTTTGCTGTTTCTCTGACCATAAACTTAACCTTTTCCTCGTCTATAGTCTTCAGTTCTCCCTTTTCCATAACAACAACACCGTCAATTATAACGGTATCGACATCGGAGCCCTGGGCAGAATATACCACAGCTGCAACAGGATCATTTAACGGGCAGAGATGAGGCTTATCCGTATCTATAAGGATTATGTCCGCCTTCATTCCTTTTTCAATTGCCCCAATTTTACCTTCAAACCCCAATGCTTTCGCACCGTTTAATGTTGCCATCCTCAACACGCCGGGAGCATTTATCAGCAAAGGATCCCTGTGCATCCCTTTGTGTAGTATTGATGCAAGGTGCATTTCTTCCATCATATTGAGGTTGTTATTGCTTGCAGCACCGTCCGTCCCAAGAGCCACATTTATACCCGAATCCAGCATCTCATTAATTTTAGCTATTCCGCTGCCAAGCTTCAGATTGCTGGTAGGATTGTGAATCACATTTACACCCTTCTTTTTAATAATGTCCATATCCCTTTCCGACAAATGAACACAGTGGGCTGCAATAACCGGAACATCGAAAATTCCGGTCTCACAGCAAATTTGGGCCGGGCTCATTCCATACTTTTTAATGCTGTCCTCGCACTCCTTCACCGTCTCCTGAACATGTATATGAATACCGGTATTCAATTCTTTAGCAATCTTTGCCGAGGTTCTCAAAGTATCCTCATCATAGAGGTAAACCGAATGAACCTCAATGTAAACCTTCATCCTTCCATTGGCACCGTTATTCCATTCCCTGAAATAATCAAAACACCGGATAGAATCTTCAACACTTCCGTCTCCATCTTTAAGGGGACTTCTGCATAAATTTGCCCTTATGCCTGTCTCGTAAACAGCCCTTGCCACCTGCTCCATATAAAGGTACATATCGGCAAATGTGGTAGTGCCCGACTTAATCATTTCCGCTATTCCCAGCAATGTACCCCAATAAATATCCTCGGGAGTGAGTTTGGCTTCGACAGGAAATATATTATTAAAAAGCCATTCTTCCAGGGCAAGGTCATTGGCAAAATTCCTTAATATAGTCATTCCGCTATGGGTGTGAGCATTTACCAGTCCGGGCATCACCAGTTTATTATCGGCATCGATGATTTTATCAGCATTAAAGCCCTTTAAAGCTTCCCCTGTGGTATCAATAAAATCGATATACCCGTCCTTTATTCCTAAAAAAGCATTTTTAATCACGTCATTTGAAGCATTGCAAGTAATTATATCCGCATTTTTAATAAGTATTTTCACTGTCAAAGTCTCCTCCGCTTAATAAAAAATCCATGGGTTTTTCTATAACATCTTTGGACATGTAGTTACATATTCGCATCAGCACCAGCTATCCAGGTGTTTTTTCTGCTCTTCGGTGAGCTCGTCAATCTTAACCCCCCAGGACTCAAGCTTCATCACGGCAACTCTTCTGTCAATTTCCTCAGGCACATCCAACACCCTGATTCCCAAATCTTTATAGTTCTTTAACACATACTCGGCACTTAAAGCCTGAAGGGCAAAGCTCATATCCATAATTTCCGCTGGATGGCCGTCTCCTGCCGCAAGGTTGACAAGTCTTCCCTCAGCAAGAACGTTTATCCACCTGCCATCCTCCATTTGATATCCCATTATGTTTTTACGCTGCTCTACTTTTGAAACCGCCATTTCTTCCAACTCTGTCATGCATACCTCCACATCGAAATGTCCGGCATTGCACAATATGGCACCGTCCTTCATAAGCTTGAAATGATCGCGATGTATTACCCTGATGCAACCGGTTACGGTAATGAAGATATCCCCCAGCTTTGCTGCCTCTTCCATAGGCATTACCTTATATCCGTCCATAACAGCCTCGGCCGCCTTTATAGGATCAACTTCACACACAATAACATCGGCACCGAATCCCTTTGCCCTCATGGCAATACCCTTGCCGCACCATCCATATCCTACAACAACAACGTTCTTGCCTGCGACTATGAGATTGGTGGTTCTGTTTATTCCGTCCCATACCGACTGACCGGTACCGTATCTGTTATCGAACAAATACTTGCAGTAAGCATTATTTACCGCAACCATGGGGAACTTTAAAACGCCCTCTCTCTCCATAGCCTTTAACCTTATAACCCCGGTTGTCGTCTCTTCACATCCTCCCATTACATGGGGTAAAAGCTCCGACCTTGAAGTGTGCAACAGGTTAACCAAGTCTCCGCCGTCATCAATAA
This sequence comes from Acetivibrio sp., assembly GCA_035384905.1. Classification (GTDB taxonomy): domain Bacteria; phylum Bacillota; class Clostridia; order Acetivibrionales; family Acetivibrionaceae; genus Hungateiclostridium. The sequence continues at coordinate 2,308 of DAOOJC010000161.1, forward strand.
TGATATTGGGCTTGTACCCCAAAGCAAGATTCAGATGCTCCTTATATTCCTCGTCAGTGGCACCATGCCAGGCATAAACATTAAGTCCGTCATCCGCAAGGGCAGCAGCAACATCATCCTGAGTGGACAACGGATTGCTTCCTGTTACAGAAACCTCTCCACCCCCAATAGCAAGAACCTTTGCCAAATATGCCGTCTTAGCCTCAAGATGAACCGATACGGTTACTCTTATACCTTTAAAGGGCTTAGTTTTTGAAAACTCTTCTTCAAGGCTTCTTAAAAGGGGCATATTCTTTCTTACCCAATTGATTTTCTGCTTTCCGGACTTTGCAAGACTTATATCACGAATTACACTTTTCATCACTTATACCTCCCAATCGGATATCACCTGTTTTACTAGACGCGTAAAATTATTCTCCGCCTCTTTGGCCGTTCTCATAACCTCTTCATGGCACAGGGGCTGGTCAAGTATTCCCGCGGCCATATTGGTTATGCATGAAATTCCCAGCACATTAATATTTGCATGCCTTGCGGCAATAACTTCCGGCACGGTGGACATACCGACAGCATCGGCACCCAGAATACCCAGTGCTCTTATCTCCGCAGGAGTCTCATACATGGGGCCTTGAGCAAAAGCATATACCCCCTCCTTAACATCCACCCCTGTCTTTACGGCAGACTTTTTGCACAATTCAACAAGCTCCGGACTGTATGCCTTGCTCATATCCGGGAACCTCAACCCAAACTCGTTTATATTTCTGCCTCTTAACGGAGAAGGTGCTAAGAAACTGATATGATCTTTTATAATCATCAAATCCCCCGGTTTAAAAGCTTTATTTATTCCGCCAGATGCATTGGTAACAATTAGATTGTCAACTCCCAGCACTTTAAACGTCCTTATGGGAAACACAATCTGAGAAACATCGTATCCCTCATAGTGGTGAAAGCGTCCCTTCATGGCAAGCACCTTTTTGTTTCCCAGATAACCGTACACAAACTTACCGGCATGTCCTTCAACAGTGGTCAAAGGAAAATTCGGTATATCCTTATAATCAATCTCCATCTTGCCCTCAATTTCATCTGCCAGTGGACCAAGTCCCGATCCCAGGATAATTGCAATTTGGGGAATTTCCTTAATTCTTTCTTTGATAAACCCGGCCGTCTCCTTCACTTTTGCGTAGATGTTGTCCATATCTTACCTCCCGCTGGTAAATTTATATTATAATGCACATTATTATTCTAGATATTATTCCATCAATTATTGTAATTAATTATCATAACATTTATTATATTAACACATCTTACCTTCCGGAAACAAGACAAACTACGTCCTTAGGGTGCATTAAATAAACGTAAAGAAAATGTCTCTATAAAACTTAAGTTTCTTTTGCATTTTTCTTTACATAAATAATGTGCACCCTAATATGCACCCCTTGAATTTTTAATACCGGACTTTCTTGAAATCGCCACAAAAACAGGTACAAAAACAATTATTGAAATAAGAACGGCAACAGAGCTCAGTACAAAAACATTCCTGATTCCAATATAATCACTGAGTGCACCTCCGGCAATACTTCCGATAATTCTTGTGAATCCCGTTCCGACAGCGGAATTCAGTGCTTGTCCGGAAGCCTTCAATTCGTCCTGCACCTTTTCATTTATATACAATGCCATAGAATATGCAATTACGATAAATGTGAATCCGTGAAGAAATTGAAGTGCCAATATAAAATAAACGTTGTTAACCATTCCCATAAGCAGCCATCTAATTACTGCAACAAAGGCTGCACAAATCATGGTTAGCTTAATCCCAAACCTTTTTATTATCTTGTCTCCGATTACTAAAAAAATTATTTCACTCATGCAGGAAATAAATGTTGCCCATCCAAGGATACGGTTATCTGCACCCATTTCCTTATAATATATCGAAAAAAACGAATTGTAATAACCTATTGTAATCTGGGTAACAATAGTAAAACCCAAAAGCAGCATCAGTTCCCGGTTCTTAAAAAGCTCCCAAAGGGATCTCTTTTCCCCCGACGACTGATGTCCCTTTATCTTCGGCAGCATAAAGACTGACAAAAACGTCATAATCCCTAATACAAAACATAAAAAAAACATGTTGTTGGTATTGTTCTTTATCAACGCACCGGCCAGAACCGGCATTATAGCATATCCCAAAGTTCCGGCAAGACGTATGGGACCATACTTCCAGCCTCTTGAAGATATATGCTCTAAAGTAATGGTTTCACTTATCGGAACCATTGGGGTTTGAAAAAAAGAATAAACAAGCATTACGGAAAAAATATAATAATAATTGCCTGAAGCCCCTAGAAGCAATATTCCCAAGCTGCTC
>DAOOJC010000162.1:0-4653 GCA_035384905.1 Acetivibrio sp.
ACATACCAGAAATTTAAAACTGCAGCCTCTGGATTACTATTTTGAGAAGGCCTTGAAAGAGAGACTTGAGATTGTCAGTTTGGTTGAGGAGATTGAGGTAAAACAGAAGAACCTTGAGGTTCTGACAAAAGCCAGGGCAAATGAGATTTATACAGAAATAAGGAAAGAGTACGCCGATGTTTCAAGAGAACTTGAAACCCTTGAAGTAAAGCTTGAACAGGCCAAGTATGATGTGGAAAACAATATTAAGTCTGCATACATAGATGTAAAAAGAGAGGGATATAATTTAAGGAATATGCAGGAGACATTGAATATGCAGAAAAGGAGCTATGAAATGCTTAAAAACCAGTATGAACACGGTTTCATATCTAAAATTACAGTCGATGAAGTGGCACTGGGAATAGAAGAATTACAAAGTAACCTTGACATTGTGATTTACAGTTACAATACAAAAATCATGAAACTGGAGAACGCGTCAGGTCTCGGACCGGCGTATTAGAAAGGGTGGTGTGGCATGAAGAAAAAATTATCAATATTGTTTTTGACCCTTCCGGTGGTTTTAGCTCTTACAACAGCTCTGGCAGTTGAAGCCAATCTAATAAATAGTATTAACGGTTTTCAGAAGTTTGCGGTGGAAAACAGCAGACAGGCTACGATTGACGATTTGCAGATAAAGACTTTAGAGAGTGCTTTGGAGGATGTAAAGCATGATGCGGATTTTCAACCTGTTCCCGGAACTAAAATAGACATGCTCAATAACGGAATCAAAAAAGAGGTTGCACCTTTGGAGGCGGAGACGAACCTTGAGTATGCAAAAAGAAGCAAAGAAGAGAATGCTAAGAAACTAAAGCTTGATATTTATAAAGCGGCCCTTGACAAGATCCTTGCTCAAAAGCAGCTGGAGACAGAAGCCTCCAAGCTGGAGATTATAAAGGGAAAATACTCAATGTTTGAAGCCCGGTATAAGGAAGGAAAGATTACTGAAAATGATCTCAACGACGTAAAATTTGCTCTGGATACCAAAGAAATTGACAGGGATAAAGCACAAAAGAATCTGGAAATTGCAGACCTTGAACTCAAAAGATTATTGAATGTTGAACTTAACACAGAAGAGGTTGTTGTGGAAGATAAATTGGATTTGGAAGAGTGGAGACCCATAAATATTGAAGAAGCGGTTAAGAAGGCAATAGAGAACGATATCGAAATCTATAAAAAGAGCGAAGACCTCAAAGCCAGAGAAAAAACCATGGAGATTACAGAAAAGTACTATAAAGAAGGCAACTTTTCATATGATGATAACAAGGTAAACCTTGAAACAGCAAGAATCGACTTGGAGGATGCGAAAATAAACTTAGAGGTCGAGGTTCGGAACAAATACAATAGTCTTCTTACTGCCAAGGATAATCTGGAACTGGCCGCACAGTGGAAAAGAATCCAGGATAAAAAGCTTGAGACTGCTCAGGTTAAATACGATCAAGGATTATTAAGTATGGAGGCTTTACTTGATCAAAAGGAGAAATGCCTTGATGCAGAATACCAGAGGTTAGTTGCCATACATGATTTTAATATTCTGAAGGCTGAGTTGGAAGCATTGTGTGAATAAGCACCAAAAAAGTTCTTGTGAAAAGGTATGTGATTTGAATGATAATAGATATCAAGAATTTGGATAAGGTATACAAGACCGGAAAGATTGAGGTTAGTGCCCTAAAGAAGGTAAACCTGACCGTAGAAAAGGGCGAGCTGCTATCGGTTATGGGTCCTTCCGGCTCGGGAAAATCAACTCTTATGAACATATTGGGTTGCCTTGACAGGGCAACTTCAGGCAGTTATATCCTTGACGGGATGGAAATATCAAAGCTGAATGAGGTTGAACTGGCAAGGATTCGAAACTTAAAAATAGGGTTTGTATTTCAATCCTTTAACCTTCTTCCGAAAATGACGGCACTTAAAAATGTTGAACTTCCTATGGTATATGCCCGGATAAGTGCCAAGGAAAGAAAAAAAAGGGCTGAATATGCCTTGGAAAGGGTAGGCCTTAAGGACAGGATGCATCACAAGCCTAATGAGATGTCCGGCGGTCAGAAGCAGAGGGTGGCTATTGCAAGGGCTCTTGTAAATGACCCGGCTATTATTTTGGCAGATGAACCAACGGGTAATTTGGACAGCTTTTCGGGCGAAGAAATTATGGCTGTGTTTCAAGGGCTTAACAGGGAAGGGGTAACAATAGTTTTAGTTACTCATGAGCCTGATATAGCTCAGCACACCAACAGGATTGTAAGCTTTCGTGACGGAAGATTGATGACTGATATCAGGGTGCAGCAGCCTATTGATGCAAATGATGTTATGAAAAAACTCAGGGTTGAAATGGAGGCAGTAACATGAAAAAAGTGATAACTGTAATAGTTATTTTAGCTGTAATTGGCGGGCTTATAGGCTTAAGCTATTTTATCAGCAACAATATGAGTGAGGTGTTCAGTCAGGGGACTGTATACAGCGTAAAGGCGGCGGAAATCGGGAAGGATAGTATTTCTTCCTCCATAACAGCATCGGGAATTGTGGAAGAGGTTGAATCCTTTGACATTTATGTTGACAACCCTACCAAGGTAAACAAGCTTCTGGTTAAGAAATACCAGAAGGTATCAAAAGGTCAGCAATTGATGGAGCTCGATATTGAGTCTCTCGAAAATGAATTGGATAAGTTGCAAATAAACAAGAAGGTTCAAGAACTGTCCAAGAACTCTCCAACTATAGATGCCGAGATAAAAAGGGCAGAGTCTGCTGTCACGAGTGCAGAGAAGGCACTAAGTGATTGTGAGGAGAATTATGAGAAAAGCAAGAAACTCTTTGAGGCACAGGCTATATCGAAAAATGATCTCGATATGGCAGAAAAAGCTGTAACGGATGCAAAGACAGCATTGGATAATGCAAAAGTTGCTTATGATGCTGCTGTTAAGAACCGGAATGTTGACAGGGATGTAAAGGAAGAGAACCTCAATGCAACTATACTTGGTATTGCTGAGCTTGAAAAAAGAATCAAGAATGCTAAAGAGTCCATGATTTGTCCTGTTGATGGAGTAATTGTTGAGATGAACATTCAGGAAGGGGCTTATACCAGCAATGTTCAGCCGATATTTAAGATCGTTAATCTGGATAAGCTTCAGGTTAAGGCCGAAATAAATGAATACAGCATTAAGGACGTAAAAGAAGGTCAAAAGGTTGTTATTACTGGTGATGCTATTGATGAGAATATTGAGGTTTTAGGCGTCGTGGAAAGCATATTCCCTGTAGCCAAGAAAAACATGTCCTCCGGCGGTGAAGAGGTAGTGGTGGAGGTTGTTATCTCAATAGACAATATAAATGCCGCACTGAAGCCGGGATTATCGGTGGACTGTAAGATAATGACTTTAGAAAAGCAAGATATTGTTGTCGTTCCCATAGGTGCTTTAAAGATCGACAAGGATGAGAATGAATATGTGTTGAAGATCGATAAGGAAAAGGGTGTTATGGTTCGTCAGGACGTGAAACTGGGTATTATTTCGGATATGATGGCTGAGGTTTTGGACGGACTTGCGGAAGGCGACTTAATTGTAGATGATCCTCAATCATTCCACAAGGATGGATCTAAAGTAAAAATATTAGAATAATGAAAGAGGTGGTTTTCAGATGAGCTTTTTAGAGAGTATTGCACAGGCTCTTGAAAGCCTCAGGGCAAATAAGTTAAGATCCATTCTTACCATGCTGGGCGTTATTATGGGAGTGTTTTCGATTATTACAATAATGGCAATCGGAAATGCTACTGAGGAATATATTGACAGCCAGTTTGAAAGAATCGGTGCCAATCTGCTTCAGATTGGATATAAGAATATAACTGTTGATAGAGGAGAGTGGCTTCAGATTGAAGATATTGCGACAATCAAAAAGGCTGCACCGGAAATAAGGAATGTTTCAACGATTATTCAGAATATGGGTTCATTAAGGATGGATACAAAAACCAGAGATGCTTTGGTTTACGGAACAACAGCACAGTACAAGGATTTTACTCCAATGGAAATGGCGGCAGGCAGATTTTTAAGTGATTTTGATGTTTCTTCAAGGACCAAGGTGGTAGTGGTTGATGAGTATTTTGCCAAAAGGTATTTCAACAAGGTGGATGTCGTAGGTGAGATTGTCAAGTTTAAAACGCCTTCAGGATCCAATTATAACCTGAAGATTATTGGGGTGACTAAGGCAGAAAATGATTTGATGGCAGGTATGCTGGACAATGAAAACATGCCCACATATATTTATATGCCAATTACCACTGTTCAGCAAATGTATAATAACAACAAAAGGCTTGACTCAATAATGGTCAGTTTGGATAATGATGTGGATTACACTGATGTTGGGAACAGGATAGTCAGAGCTCTAGAACTTAGCAAGGGAAAAGAAGACATTTATATGTCATATAGCACTCAGGACACTCAAAAGATATTCTCCAGTATCATTGGAGTAATATCAGGAGTTTTGCTTGTTATAGCGGTAATAACCCTTATTGTCGGGGGAATAGGTATTATTAATATTTTGCTGGTGTCGGTAACTGAGAGAATAAGAGAAATCGGCATAAGGAAGGCTTTGGGGGCTCAAAAAAAAGACATAGTCCTTCAGTTTATTACA
>DAOOJC010000163.1:0-4610 GCA_035384905.1 Acetivibrio sp.
AAATTGTGGAATTAAAGCCCGATTTGGTTATTGCTTCTTCGATTTTTCAGAAGGAGGTATTGGAAAAGCTTGAGGAATTAAACATTAAGGTAGCTGTTTTGCAGGGCGAAGAGAGCTTTGAAGGTGCCTATGATGTTATTGGGAAGGTAGGGATTTTGCTGAATTCAAAAGACGAAGCGAAAAAATTAATAAACGATATGAAGGAAAAGGTCGAACTTGTAAAAAACAGCGTAAAGGAACTGGATAAACCTAGTGTTTACTATGTTATAGGTTATGGTGAGTTCGGGGATTATACTGCCGGAAGAGACACCTTTATTGCCCATATTATCGAAATGGCCGGTGGAATCAATGTCGCTGACGATGTGGATGGCTGGAAGTATAATATTGAAAGTCTTTTAGAGAAGGACCCTGACATGCTTATATGCTCCAGGTACTTCGATTCAAAGCAGGGCATTATGAATACCGCGGGTTATAAAGAGCTTACAGCTGTAAAAAACGGAAGGGTTTTTGAAATTGACAACAATATGTTGGACAGGCAGGGACCACGGCTTGCCGACGGACTGCTTGATATGGCAAAAATAATCCACCCTGAAGCCTTTGGTGAAACGGAGAGTTAATATGTCCTTTATCGACAAAAAGAAAAAATACAGGCTTTTGTTTATAGCCGGTTTATTGCTTTTGCTGTTTTTAATAGTCATTTCGGCAACAATAGGAGCTGCCCATATATCGCTGATGGATGCTTTCAGGATAATGGCTAAAAAGCTGCCCTTTGTTGGCAGCCTTTTGGGGGAATGGTCAGCCAGCGAAACCCACGAGCTTATTGTACTTAATGTAAGGCTTCCCCGGATTTTGGCTGCTGCTGTTATCGGAATAGGACTTTCCGTTGTTGGAGCAGCATATCAGAGTATGTTTGTAAATCCCATGGCCGATCCTTATGTCTTGGGAGTATCGTCGGGTGCTGCACTGGGAGCTTCTATTGCCATTGTTCTGGGTGCTGAACGGTTGGCGGGAGGATTTGGACTGGTGACGGCCGCTGCATTTATTTTTGCATTGCTAACGGTGTTTATAGTTTTCAGTATAGCAAGAACCGGAGCACGGATTTCCAGTACCCACCTTCTTTTGGCGGGTGTAGCGGTGAGTTTTTTTGCCACATCCTTGATATCCGTCCTCATGGTTTTAAACAGGGACAGGATAACAAAGATAACGTACTGGATGATGGGGAGCGTGGCATACATTACCTGGAAACAGGTTTTAATATTGATTCCCGTAATTATATTGGGCACAGTTGTGATTTGTTTCTTTGCAAGGGATTTGAACATAATAGTTACCGGAGAAGAAGGGGCAAAAAGCCTTGGGGTTGAGGTTGAAGCAGTCAAAAAAGTACTGCTGGTGGTATGCTCCATTGTTGTTGCAGCATGTGTTTCCGTGAGCGGGGTTATTGGCTTTGTAGGCCTTATAATTCCGCATACAATCCGGTTGATTGCCGGCTCGGACAACAGGGTTGTGCTGCCGTTTTCCGCTGTGGGAGGCGGAATATTTCTGATTATATGCGACACTATTGCCAGAATGCCGACATCGGAGATCCCGGTGGGAGTGTTGACATCCATGTTCGGTGCACCGTATTTTATCTCAATTTTGTTGAGAAACAAGAGGAAGGTGGTTTGATTTGGGACAGCAAAGTGTATCGTATCCGATTAATGTTAAAAATATTAATGTGTCCTTTGGAAGCATTAACGCATTGAAGAATATATCCTTGTGTATGGAAAAAGGCAGGTTCTATGGCATTTTAGGACCAAATGGCTCCGGTAAGACCACTCTTTTAAAGAGCATTGCCAAAAATCTTAAGCCCCAAAGGGGTGCGGTTTTTATCAACGGTGCGGATATAGGTAAAATGAAGGCAAAGGAGCTTTCAAAGGAGCTTGCGTATATGTATCAGAACACTGATACCCAATGCGATTATTCTGTTACGGATGTGGTGCTTATGGGCAGAAATCCGTATTTGAGAAGATTTCAGACCGAAGGTTCCATGGACAGGGAAATTGCAATGAAGGCAATGAAAGCTACAAATATTTGGCAGCTCAAAGACAGGAGGATTAATGAAATAAGCGGGGGAGAGAGGCAGAGGGCATTTATTGCACGGGCTCTGGTGCAGGATACGGACATAGTTTTATTGGACGAACCGGTTTCCCACCTGGACCTGCAGCACCAGATCGAGGTTTTGGATATTGCCCGAAAGATGGCACGAAAGCAAAGGACTGTTGTTGCGGTTTTGCATGATCTCAACCTTGCATCCACCTATTGCGACTGTTTGATTTTGCTAAAGGAAGGAGCCGTCATTGCCCAGGGAGAGCCCGAGAAGGTTCTGACGGAGGAGATTATTGAAGAGGTGTATGGCATAAAGCTATATATTGTAAGAGGGGTAAACAATAACAGACCCTATATAATTCCGTTCAAAAAGTAGGTTGCTACAAAAATTTGTAAATATATCGGAAATATAAGGTATAAATAATAGAAATATATGCAACAATTAACAATAAGGCAAACTGATTCAAATTCTGTCCCTCAGGGGACTATTTTTTTTATTGCATAGTTTTTTAGTTACTCAATGTTAATTTTCTTTACACTTGTTCCGGGAAATATATGAAGGGTAAAAGGAAGGTTAATTAAAAGATGGTAAATTAATCTGGTTAATGGCTTTATATTGTGGTATTATAATTTATGATTATGATTTGGGTATTATTTAAAAATAAAAATATTGGAGGTAGACAGAAATGAGTGAGAACAAAACCTTAAAAAATCTGATGGCGGCATTTGCAGGCGAATCCCAGGCAAACAGAAAATATAATGCTTATGCAAATAAGGCTGAAAAAGAAGGTAAAAACAATATTGCAAAATTGTTCAGGGTTACTGCTGATGCAGAAACAATTCACGCCCTTAAGGAATATGAACTGGCAGGTAAAATCGGTTCCACCGAAGATAATTTGAAGGATGCCATAGCAGGTGAAACATACGAATATGAAGAGATGTATAAAGAATTCTTAAATGTGGCTGAAGAAGAAGGAAATAAAGCAGCAGCTTTGGCATTTAAGTTTGCAATGAAGGCTGAAGAGGTTCATGCTAAATTGTATAAGGAAGCATTGGAAAATATAGATTCTGCGGAAGAGGTAACCTATTATCTGTGTCCTGTATGCGGCAATATAGAAAAGTTTGTTCCGGATAAGTGCAGTATCTGCGGAGTGCCTGGAAGCAAATTCATTAAATACTAAAAGTTATGCCGGGAGAGACGGCATTGAGGAAAACAAATGGTGCTTATACTGCGGTGTAGGTACCATTTTGCATATTATGAGTTGATGCCATGGTGTTTTATTTTACAGGAATATGCTGTATAATGCCATTATACGTGATAATAAACATGCAGGATTAATAGATTCGGGAGATTGAGAAAAATGGGCGTAATCAAGTATAATAAGCTTGTAAGAGACAGAATTCCGGAGATAATTGAAAAGAGCGGTAAGAAGGCAATTGTTGAAGAGCTTGGAAATCAAGAATATAAGAAATGCCTGGATATCAAACTGGGTGAAGAGCTGCAGGAATATCTCGCGGAAGACAGTGTGGACGAATTAGCAGATTTGGTGGAAGTTGTTTATCCCATATTGAAATATAAAGGCATTGATATTGGTGAGTTTGAAAGTATAAGGAAAAGAAAGGCCGAAGAACGGGGAGCCTTTGATAAGAGGCTGATGCTTAAGGAAGTTGTCGAAGGATAGGAGTGCACGCTAATGGAAAATGAAGTAAGATATACTTCCAGTTTGGCAAGTGTTGCTGAAGATTTATTTGTTGAAATATTCTGTGATGTTTTCGGGCCGGAAAAAACACAATATCTTTCGGTTCAGCACCCTTTTGTAGATATATACGGCAATAGGAGATTTATTGATTTTGCTCTTGAAAGTGAAGAATTGAGAATTGCAATAGAAATTGACGGAGAAAAATTTCACAATCCCGAAAAGGTTTCCAGGAATAAATACTATGACGATCTGCTGAAGCAGAACAGCTTGATATATTACAATTGGAAAGTATACAGATGGGTATATAACCAATTGAAAAATCAAAAGGAAAAGGTAAAGGACGAGTTGTTGACCTTTATCAGTGAAATGTCCCAGTTCAGGATGCTGGAGGACTACCTGCCGAAACAGAAGGGAAAAATAATTGAATTAAAAGACCACCAGCAATCTGCAATTGAAAACCTCAGAAAAATGAGGGATGGGGGAGAAAGCATCGCTCTTTTGTATCATGCAACAGGTACGGGAAAAACCGTTACTGCAGTCAGTGGTGCGAAGGACTTTGGAGAAAGAACTCTTTTTCTGGCCCATACCCGTGAGCTTGTGTCCCAGGCAAAGAAAACCTTTGAAGATATTTGGCCCGATAAAAAAAGCGGTATGTATGTGGCAGAGCAAAAGGATGACAGTTCTTACATAGTGTGTGCAAGCATACAAAGCATTGCACAGAATCTTGAACGGTTCAAACCCGACGATTTTGGCTACATCATTATTGATGAATGCCATCACAGTGTTGCAGATACGTACAGAAAGATCCTGGGATATTTCAAACCG
>DAOOJC010000164.1:0-4604 GCA_035384905.1 Acetivibrio sp.
TGCGTCTGAAAATTGCCAGTTTTTCATCGCTCTGGGCATAAACATCCTGCCCGTCCATATACACCTTGCCCCCGGTTGGCTTATCCACCCCGCCCAATATATGCAAAAGTGTGGACTTGCCTGAGCCGGACGGTCCGATAACCGCTATAAACTCACCTTTTTGAACCTAAAAGGATACACCGTCCAGTGCCCTGACCATGTTTTCTCCCCTGCCATAGGTTTTTGTCAAATTCTCAACCCTCAATAGTTCCATAAATCAAATCCATCTCCCATTTCTAGTCTATGTCATAATTATATCCTTTTAAGGTGACATGACAGTGACTTAAAAATTACAAAAATGTCACCTGATAAAATTATTATGTGGGGGGTGAGATAGTGTCGCTTCTTAAGTCGCTGCTTTTAACATCTACCCTTCAATGGTTGTATATTATTTTAGTGAAGAAAAATGTGGAAGAAACATTGTGAAGCAATATTTTACTTCACATTTGTTTAATTCCCCTTCAACCGTAAATAAGCTTCCAGCTGATTTTATTATACAGGCAGAAAAGGTCTTCGGACTTGGTGAAGGCGTAAAACCACATAAGAACACTTCAATCGTATGATTCATTGAGTTGATATTGTGTAATGTATGCAACAGAAAAAGGTTAAGATTACTTTTTAGTTTCTCCTTTGTAAAACCTCACTGTAAATCTTGCACCCCTGTCACTGTTGTTTCCTGCCCTGACCGTGCCGTTTTGACTGGTTATTATCATCCGGGCAAGAGCAAGTCCTATGCCAATACTTTGATCGCCGGAATTCTTCCCTTTATAAAACCTCTCAAAAAGGTGCGGCAAATCCTCTTTATCTATTCCGGGTCCGTTGTCGCTAATGACAATCTCGGTAAAGACAGGGTTTTCACTGGCTTCTATTACTATTCTTCCACCCTTTTGCATGTGTTCCATACAGTTTTTTAATATGTTTCCAATAGCCTCAACTGACCACGCAAAGTCACCCTCATAGGTTTCGTCACCCTTCATTCGAATTTCAATTTGCTGTTCTCTAAGCTCCATTGGTATAGCTATAGGTGCAACAGACTGCTTGATTAATTCCGCAACCGAAACGGTTTTTCGCTGGAGCTTGACTGTCCCGGCATCAAGCCTTGACATTTTAAGAAGTGCCGATATCAGCCAGTCTATACGGATAAGCAACATCTCAATCTCCCTGACAATTTCCAGCCTTCGTTCTTCAGAAAGATTTGTTTTCGATAAAAGGGAGATCAATATGTTTATTGACGTAAGAGTAGTTCTAATCTGATGGGATATATCAGCGATGGAATCCGCAAGGTATGTCTTGTCCCTTTGTAATGCTCCGTTCTGTTCACGCAAGCGAATTGTCAGCTTTTGTATCTCCGTCCCCAAAATTGCAAGCTCACCCTCAGAGTATTCGTCCAAATTCATAGAATCCTTTCCATGCAAAATGCTGTCAATTTCACGGCTCAAGCCTGATATTTTCGAGTACCTGCGGTATGTTATAATAATATGACCCAAGCTGAATATAAGACACACTGCCAAAGTATAGATTCCGACTTTATAATCGAAAACAAAGCCTAAACCCGTTGACAGCAACGTCAGAATACAAAAAACAAAAAGGCTGGTTTTTATTTCCGGATTTCTGAAAAAGCTCATCCTATTCACCAACCTTATATCCAAGCCCGCGGACGGTTTTAATAACTGTCGGATTCTGCGGGTCATCCTCGATTTTATCCCGTAAGCGTTTTATATATACAGTAAGGGTATTGTCATTTACAAACTCGCCTGCAACGCTCCATATCTCCTCTAAAAGCCTGTTTCGCGACAGAATAGCCCCCTTATTGTTTAAGAAAACAAGCAGCAGCCTATACTCAAGGGCCGAAAGAAAAACCTCTTTACCGTTTTTTGTGACAGTACCTTTAACCGTGTCCACGCAAATATTATCAATCTCTATAACCGATCCGGTTTTTCCGTTCCTTCTAAGGACATTGCGTATTCGCGATAAAAGCTCCCTTGGGCGAAAGGGCTTTCCTATATAGTCATCTGCCCCCATATCAAGACCGGTAACAACACTGTATTCATCGTCCGAAGCCGTCAGAAAAATAACCGGAGTATCGGTGTTTGCTTTAACGGCAGCACAAACTGCAAAGCCATTTCCGTCACATAAGGAAATATCCAGAAGAACCAAATCATATTTGGCCAAGCTTATTTTTTCAATTGCCTCTGCCTGGCCATTGACTGAATCTATCTCAAACCCCTCATTGCACAAATATTCAGTTAAACTGGTCACAATGCTTTTGTCGTCTTCAACAACAAGAATCTTCGGCATACAGTTTATCTCCATCTTATTGCTAAACAGATTATGTTAAGATTATCAATACAAATATTAATGTATTGAAAAATTGCTACAATAAATAACGGCAAAAACATTATAGCATTTTTCTTAACTGTTTTCCATCTATACAAATAGGTTTGATGCATATTTCAAAATTCTATAACCATTATTGTTTCGGAAACTTATCTATTTTACGCAGCACGTACCTTTTTAACAGGGTGAGATCCGTGGAGTTTATTTCATCATCACCGTTCACATCAGCAGCATATAAATCATCATCCACAGGAAAATCACTTATCTTTCGAAGCAGATACCTCTTCATAAGTGTAATGTCCGTCGAATCAACACTGTCATCTCCGTTTAAATCCCCAATCTTTCCTGCAGGCGTAGGTGTCGGTACCGTTCCGCCGGTAAATCTGAATGAGTCGATATTAAACAGGTAATCTCCTCCTCCGCTAAAATACAGGTATAAATCATGCTTGCCCGTAAGACCGCTGACTTCGGCTGATATATCAACATAATTGTTCCAATCCCCTGTACCGGGAACGGAAATTGTTGCAATTGTTTGTGTATTGGGTCCGTCCAGCCTTATTTCAATTTTTCCTCCGCTGGTATTACTGGAAACCCGTGCCTCAAATCCGGTTGCTCCGGTTCCAAAGTCTATGCCCTCATAGCAAGCATAGTCATCGTTCTCAATGTAGCTTATGTTTTTGTTTCCATCCTCACTAATAACCTCTCTGCTAATACCATACATGCTGTTGTAATCTTCGGCTTGAATAAGTTCAAATGCACTTCTTGATGTCGGAGGCGGTGTAGGTGTCGGCAACGGCGGAGGTGTCGCACTATCATCAAATCCCAGGGCAACCGTAACCACGGATTTTGCCGGAAGAGTGACAGTATTGCCGGAAAGGCTTCCTGCCAGAGAGAACTTCTCGCTTCCGTTTTCCAAAGTGCGGTAAATTGCGGATTCGCTATAGGAAAATCCATTCAAATCTAAAGAAACAGTGTTTTGGGATGAAGCATTATTTATAAAAATCATTGTCAGCTTGCTCTCGTCAAGGGAAACAAAAGCAGTGACTTTTATGTCGTTCGAGTCACAGGTTGCTTCTACCCTCTTATATCCCGGATCGGTAAATTTCGCATAATGTTGAACAGTATAGTAGAAGTCGGAAATTTTGTAGCCTTTTTCGGTTGTCCAGCCATTAGGATTAAAGGGATTTTCGATGAAAACCAAGGGTCTCTGAGCATTTTCCCAAATGAGATCCCAGTAAAAATACCCGCTTACCCCTTCCACTACAAGGGAGTTATGAATCAACTGAGCGGTTGTAAAAGGCGTACCGTAATCATATTCTGTTTGGAATAACGGCTTGTCGGGATAAGTTTCAGCAAGGGTTTTGAAAATAGAATTAAAACTGTCGGGATTGCTGCCGTCTCCGCCGTTATACAAGTGATGTGCAATACCGTAAACCTTCGAAAGATCCATCCCGGCAGTGTAATTCTGAACTGTGTTAAAACCGATTCCTGCTGCTTCCGGAGCAAGAATCTTAGGCATATCCGGCAATGATTTTATTTTATTATAAACAGCATCCAAGGCCTTGCCATAGGAAGGATAATTCTGATCCTCCGTAGGCTTTAAAATACAAGTTTCCCAGTTTTGATCCTCATAATCCGGCTCGTTCTGAATGCTGATATAATCCGGTACTATTCCTTTTTCTTTATAAGCTATAAGTGAGTCGTACCAATAATCTGCAAACTTGTCATAAACGAAGGAACCGTTTTCTTTTTTTAAGGTACCGCCGTTCATAACGCCGTCCCGCTTAAGATCCTCCGGTGGAGACCATGATGCGAGAAAAACCTTAAGGTCCGGATTAAGGATTTTTGCCATCTTAACAATTTCTGCATCATCATAAGCAAAATTGTTGTTGTACCTGTACTGGTTCCTCAAACGCAGTATGTCCAATCCCATGTCATAAAAAAGAGTGTTGTAAAGCTCGTTTTTGTTGGGATGGCCTGTCAGCCAGTTATTATACCAGGCAATAGCTGCACCAAAGCCTTCGAGTGTCTGGTATTTGGTACTGATATCAACCGATACGTTGTAGTTGGCTGCACTCGATTGCATACCTACAAGACAGGTCAATAAAAGCGTTACAATAAGAAGCATAATCAGTTTGTTTCTAATTCTCATCAAAGCACCCTCCCTATAAAATTTATATTAATAGTCTTGATAAATCAAAACCATTAAAGACACAATAATAATCAAG
>DAOOJC010000165.1:0-4603 GCA_035384905.1 Acetivibrio sp.
TAAAAGTTGTATTTTTACATATCATTTACCCACACAAAATAGCGAAGCACCGAAATAATATATTATTCTTTTACTTCATTCATTATTTTTCGAAAATGCAGCTTGCACCTACTTATCAAACAATACAGACTCATACCTGATCATCTGTTTTCTCTCCAAGCTTTTGTCTTCCATATCCTTCTTTATATACAACTTTTACAGGAGGATCACTCTTTAACGCCTCGCTCTTCATTTCTTCAAACATTGTTTTTACCTCTTCTGTCAAAGTGCCTTCCGGTATTACTATTATGAAGGTTCTTGAATTGATTGCCTTGTTATTCATTGTCTTGGATATAAATGTATTAATACCCGATTTCAAAGAACTTCTTGCCTTATCAATATCTTTATAAGTGCTGCAATCCAGATTAATACTCCTTACCTCATAGGCATCGCCGGAATCGGGATATCTTGACGGATACTTCTTCAGCTCCTCCTCAGTTATGAATTTACCATAAACAAAAGGTGCTTTATCCCAGATGGATTCCTCATCGGATGACCCCTCATCGGAACCTAATACCGATGCATCCCCATCCAGCCATCCCCTTACCGTTACCCTCTGCTCCATAGGAATTTCGGGAATAATGTTTATGGGAAGTGCCGTCTTTATTTCATATCGTACCACAATATCTATGGATTTATTATCAGTGAACAACCTGCTTTTAAAATCAAAAGCCTTTAAAGGGTCATCCCCATTTTTTACCTCAATATAAGCCCCTGGGATGCCACCGCTATTAATAATTTTATTATCTATGTATTTTGCCATAAAGAACTTTATAAGGGGTTCTGAAAGCTCACCTTTTATATTCTCGTATCCCGCACCGAGAAATAATGATGCAATGCTGACAAACTCCATTTTTGGGTCATTTTTAACGTCATTTAATACGTTTTTAACGGTACCCGCAGATATCTTGCTTTGATTATACAGTTCCTCCAGATTTTCTAACTTCTTTAGATCTCCGGTTTTAAGGCCTCCTTCCACCGAATCCACAGCATTTTGAAGGTTGTCACCCATGGCATCAAAAGCCTCTAATAGCTGTTTTGTGCGATTGGAAGCCCTTTCTCCATATTTATTCATTTCACCCGAAATAGAATCGTTCAATTCCTGGAAACCGGAAACTGAATATAGATAGCTATAGGTCGCAAGCTCGTTGGCAGCACCGTTTAAAGCATACTGAACATTATTCTGTATATACACCACTCTCATAAAAAATGCTATGGTTAAAAAAACGCACATGAATATTGGCAACGAAATAGCTGCTTCCAAGGTTAATGATCCATTTTTGTTTTTCAGTAATCCCATTATTTTTTTCACTGCTCTCACCCACTGCAAACTAACTGAATTTACATCCAATTACGGTTTAATCCGTTTCTTTGCTTTTCTTTTCAAAAAAATGCTTTATTTCATTTTTCTTTTCACCGTTTTCGTCAACTTCATAAATATATATGCCATCCATCAAAAAGAACGCCAACACCATTCCCTTGCTTTCGGCATTCAGGCAATAAACAACTTCGGAGGTATCCAAGTCTTTCAGGGTAGTCACATAATCGTCTATCACAAGGCAATCCACACTAAAATACTTGGTTAATGAAGTTTTATTGTTTTTAAACATAGCCCTGGTTCTGTTGAAAACAGCCAGTGTATCACCTTTAGTGTAAGGATTTACAATATCATCCTTGTATTCGCGTTTTAAGTTCAGCATAACCCCTGCATAGTTCCCTGTTTCAAGAAAATTCGTTGCATCCGCAGCATGTATTGCATACTCCAAAAAAGCCTGGGCATTGCTCCTGTCAGGTTCTTTCTTCCCGCATGCCGGTAACAACAGCAAACACAAAAAAACAATAAACACCGGTTTCAATTTACTCATCTTTAAGAGTTCCTTTCAACAAAGTCATTTATAATGTAAAACACAATTTACAAGTCACCTTCACCTTTTTAGAATCTTTCAACAACGTTTTCTATAAAAACTTGCTAATACCCCTTATACAGTACAGTATCAAGCTTAATCCGTTTTCCGTCCTCGGTTCTCAAAGCTTCCGGAATGAATGGTTTCGATAAAAACAAATACTTTATGGAAACCTCCGACTCAACCCGCATGTATGTACTGCAGTCCGACATTTTAAAAGAATCCTTTCCCGATGCTTTCCTCATATTCATCTGAATTAAGTCCGCTACCCTTTCAACCTTCTTATCACTGTCAACAAGAAGCAAAAACAGCCTCAAATAGTCGGTATACTTCATTGAAAGGAAAGAAGCCTTTAGGTTGGTCTTCATTGCTTTTGAATCCTCAGTATTTCCCAAAGAATCTATAAGCTTGTTAACCTCCTCTTTTCCCTTATCTGCCGTCTTTTGAAGACTTTCTTTAAACGATTCTATCAGCCCGGACTTGTATCCCATTATTTTCTCCTTGATACTGAACTTGACCTTATTCTTTGCATCCTGAAGGGTATTAAAAATCAGGCTGTTTATTTTCTTACTGGTCTCTTCAACACTTAAACCCGGCAGAGCTTCTCCCTGCGAAACTATGTAAGATAATTGGGCAATAGCTTCTTTAAAATTCCTTCCCCTGTATTGGTAGAAAACATCGGTATAGTCAACGCCTCTGATTTCATCCGGAAAGAAGCTTTCCAATGTGTCCTTTTCAACTTCCCCCATTCTCTCAACCAACAAGTCATGAGCATCGCTTCCGATTTTTTTCATTATTTCTCCCAAATCACCGTCAACCTTTACTACTAAAGTGTCCTCCACATCTTCAAAAATGTTATCCGCCGAATAAGTTTCTTCGCTAAAGGGATTCTCAATGTTGACAAAAGCCTTGTCCACCAACAAATCTATTTTAGAATCAATATAATCCCAAAGGGTCGTACTGGCCTTATCCAAGAAACTCTCGACTTCATTTTCGGTATAGTCAATTGCATTATCGATTGCTAATTTTGCATGTTCCTTGGTTTGATTGATAAATTCATCTGTAATGGTTTTAGTTAGACCGTCAAGATCGGTTATCCATGTGTTTCTTGTCTTAAATATCGGTATACTTTCTCCTTTTAAAAGAAAGTATGTATCAAACAAGGATTCCGCCATAGCCCAGGCCAGCATTACCAATGTATGTACAATAGGCACACCTATAGCAGTCCACCCCGCAACAACCGTTGCAACCTCTAGTGCAGTATTATATTTCGTTGGATCGGTATATATCGCTATGGTATTCAAAGCAAACCTCACAAGGGTTATCTGTGCCTTAACGGCCAACAAGTTTGTGGACTCATTCTCACTTCCCCACAAAACATATTCGACATCTGCATTATTTGCATCAAAAAACACAGGTCTTTCTTTCATTAGCCGCCCACGCAAATCCAAATCCTTTTCCATATCCGTTGTATAATTGGTAAAATTGCCCATTATGTACTCGTCTATGAAAATTTCATCCCTCAAATTATAAAGCCCATCTACAAACATATCGGAAAATTGGGAAACAATACTTAATCCGTTTTTCGAAAAGCTGGTATCCGATCCTGAAAAAGAAGCATCATTAATGTCAATATTTGTTAAGTCTTTTATATCTCCCGATAATCTCTGAGCAGTGTAATAATCCTGTGATGCAATAATCTTAAGAACCGAGTCAATGTATTCCTTGTCCCGGGCAATTTCTTCAAGGGAGGTCCCCTCATATCCTTTTTGGGAAGGGACATCTTCAGGCATTTTCTTTTCGTTCTCTTTTATTTCCTTTTGGTCTTTCGGTCCACCGTTCTTAATAAAGTCCTTAATGGCATCCCTCGGGTCCTTCTCGCCATCCTTCGGACCGTCAGAGATGATTCCTTTATCCTCATAGTAATCAATGGGAATGCCATTAGCCTTACCGTTGTATTCTCTTATTTTGTCCATTATCAAACCAATATTAAGCCTGTCACGTATTTCATCAATATCCGGAACCTGTCCGCCAAAATCGCTTAATCCAAGCTCATCTAATTTCCTATTATGTATACAACTCTGCAAATCCTTCAATATACTGATATTATGCTCAACTTGTTCGATTTTGGGATTCAAGTCTTCTGTCGATATTTTTTCTTTTTTGCTTCCGAGGTCCACCCTTACGGTGTTTGAGAACTCGTTGGTTTCACCTTTGAGTTCTTCGCCGATTCCGTCAATCATTTTTACGGTCTGTTTTGATTCATCTCTTATACCGATAAGTGAACTCTTAGACTTTTGGGCTGCATTAACAGTCTTGTCCAAATAATTTAACAATGCGGTTTCTATCTGTGTGATCTGTGTCTTTTTCGTTTTTAGGTCATTTTCATTATTTTCAATATCCGATTTTAAACCGGATATTGAATCTTCCAAATCTTCAATTAATGCCGTAAGCTCACTGATTCTGAGGGTTTCTTCAGAAGTATCCGCTTTCGCAGGCTCCTCCGTCATCCCGCCTTCTGAAGCATTGGCACTGTCTCCAATTTCCGAACCTTCTTTATCTTTTTCATTTTCCTGCGCTTCTTTTTTCTTTCTTTCGATTTCGTCCTTCAGCTCCTCAATTTCATCTTCGTATTCTTCAATTTTATCTTCAACGTCCTT